>JAKAJA010000021.1 GCA_021814085.1 Acidobacteriota bacterium
GTTCCGCGTCGGCGAGATCTCCTGCCCCACCCGCTACATGGCGGAGGCCTCCTCCATCAACTTCCGGCGCAGCGTGGTCTACGGGTTCGGGGTGCTGGGCACGGCCCTGGCGTACCGGCTCGCCCGTTGGGGGCTTGCGGGAAGCCGGATCTTTTCGAAGTCCATCCCTTCGGCCGGGAACGCGAGGATCTCACCCACGGAGGGACGGGATGAGGCGGCAGGTCTTGACCGCGGGCCCTGAAAAAACTGGCCGCCAATTCCGGGCGACATCGTGTGCCGGACCTGGATTTTAGTGTCGTGCCGCATGGGGGAAGCCTGCCCACGGGAAGCCAGCACCGTATGCGGGGCATGCTCCGGATTATGGCGATGAGGGCCGGCACATGAAGCCGCGGCCGGTCCTTTTCTGGCTTCTTTTCCTGGCGGTTCTGTTTGTGATCATCCCATTGTTTTGGAAGTGGGAGGCTGGGCGGCCCTCCACCTCCATCCTGGCCCCCGACGGGCCGGCGGTTTGGGCGCGCGTTCCCGAGCCGGCCATACCCAACGCCCGCCCCCTAAGGGTTCGAAAAGCACTGTTCCTCCGGCGCTTTGATCATCCCCCTCAACTCGAGAGGACGGTGGTCCACGTGGCCGCCTTCCGGAGCTGCGACCTGAGGCTCAACGGCCACACACTTCTATCTGGGGGCCAGGGTGCGCCCTGGTACGAAGGGGCGGACGTGGACCTCGCCCCCTACCTGATAGATGGGACAAACGAACTGGTGGCCGAAGTGGAAAATGGGGATGGCCCCCCCGCCTTCCTCCTGCGAAGCGCGCATGGCTTGGGCCTCTCGACGCCCGAGGGCTGGACCGTTTCCCCGGGAGGCGACCGGTGGTTCCCTGCTCTGGATGCCGCGTCCCCGCGTTCCTTCCCGATCACCTGCGAGTATCCCTCGGCCTTGGAGGGGCTCGCGCACCGCTGGCCGCTCGTGGGGGAGCTGGTTCTATTGGCTCTCTGCCTTGGTTTCTGGCAGCGGTTCAGGAAAGGCCAGAACGGGGTAGGCCCTCTGGATTGGTGGACGCCGGAACGTTTCCGTTACCTGCTGGGCGCACTCTATATCCTCCTCTGCGCCAACAACCTCTTCCGGCTGCACTGGGGCTTTGGGTATGATGCGCCCGCCCACTATTCGTACGTCGAGTTTCTCCTGCGCGAGCACCGCCTCCCCCTGGCCACGGAAGGGTGGCAGATGTTCCAGTCGCCCCTCTTCTATCTCTTGGCCGCGGGACCGTACGAGCTTCTGCGCCAGCTCTCCTCGGAGGAGGCGGCCAGGGGGCTGATCAGGGGCTTGCCCATGCTTTGCGGGCTCGGGCTCCTGGAGATCTCCTTCCGCATGGCGCGCCTCCTATTCCCAGGCAGGCGGGACCTCCAGCGCCTTGCCACGGCGGTAGGCGGGTTCCTCCCCATGAACCTCTACATGTCCCAGTACTTTGGCAACGAGCCTCTTGCGGCCCTCCTGTCGGCCCTGGCAATCTACCTTGGACTCAAACTCTACCTCCGTTCAAGCCGAGGGCCCTCCGCGTGGGAGGCCCTCCTTCTAGGGGCGGTTCTGGGATCGGCCATCCTGGCAAAGGTTACGCCCCTTCTGCTGGTCCTGCCTCTGGCGGCCCTCGTCCTCTGGACGTCTTGGAGGGCAGACCCCGAGGCGGCCAGGGCGCTCTCTCGAACGGGCGCTTTCGGCGCCGTATGTGCCGTCGTGGCCGGTTGGTACTTCGTGAGGAACTGGCTCCTCATGGGCCGGCCTTTCATCGGGGGGTGGGAGGGGCGGCCCAACCTCCAGTGGTGGCAGGACCCCGGGTATCGCGTGTCCCAGGACTTCATCCGCTTCGGCCATGCGCTCCTCCGGCCCATCTACTCGTCCATCTACGGGTTTTGGGACGGTCTCTACTCCACCCTCTGGCTGGATGCGTGCGTGGGGGCAACCACGGGCCGGGCTGCCGGTCCCTTCTGGGACGCGAACTTGCTTTGTGCTTCGGCCATTCTGGCGCTGCCCGTGGCCACGCTCGTCCTGGCGGGCGCCATCCGCGCCATGGGAGCGAAGCGCGACGAGGGCTCGTGGGCCTTGAGGTTTCTCCTGACCTGCATGGTTCTCTACCTTGGAGCCATGCTTCTGATGTTCCTGCAGGTTCCCTCGTACGCCTCCGTGAAAGCCTCTTATGGCCTGGCCTTCACCCCGGCCATCGGGGTCTTGGCGGCGGTGGGTGCGGAACCCCTGCTGGGCAGACCAGGGTGGGCGACGGCCGTTAGAATGTACCTCTTCTGTTGGACGAGTGTGGTCTACTTGACGTACTTCGCTGTTTAGGAGCGCGGGAGGATGAACCCCAATTCCGGGCGGCCCATAGAAAGCGGTGAAGCCAGAGATGGAAAGCGGGAGCCTTGGCGGGTCTGGGTGCGTCCCGCCGCCGTTGTTCTGCTGGCCGTCTTGACCCTCCTCCTCTATGCGCCCCTGCTGGGCTCGAACTTCCTGAATTACGACGATCAGGCCTATGTCTATGAGAATCCCCGTGTCCAGGCCGGGATCACGTGGGAAGGCCTCCGCTATTACTCCACCCACGTGGCCGGAGGGTTTTATGCACCCGTGATGTGGCTTTCCCACATGGCGGCCTACGAGGCCTTCGGCATGTGGGCCGGCGGACACCACCTCGTGAACATCCTCATCCACACGGGTGCCGTCCTCCTGCTCCTCGTCTTTTTCCTAAGAACCACCGGGGAATTCTGGGCGAGCCTCCTGGTGGCGGCCCTCTTCGCCCTCCATCCTCTCCACGTGGAGTCCGTGGCCTGGGTATCGGAACGGAAGGACGTCCTCTCGGGTCTGTTCTTCGCCCTGACCCTGCTGGCCTACGCGTCCTACGCCAGGAAGCCCGGCTTGTGGCGGTATACGCTGGTCGCCGGCTCCTTCCTCCTCGGGCTGATGAGCAAGTCCATGTTGGTCACCATGCCCTTCCTCCTCCTCCTCCTGGACTACTGGCCCCTGGGCCGGACGCCCGCTCCCCTCGCGGCCATTCCCGGCCGCTGGCCGGAGCTGCCGGAGGGGTTGGCGCCTCGTCGCGGATGGGGCGCGCTCCTCCTCGAGAAAGTCCCCCTTCTGGTCTTAAGCGGGATCTTCAGCTACCTGACGACGTTGGATCAGCCGATCATCGATTTCGTGCGCCTGCCCCTGAACTCCAGGCTCCTGAACGTGGCCATCTCCTATGGCCAATACACCCTCGACACCTTTTTCCCCTATCACTTGGCAATTTACTATCCGTTAGACATCCATGGACTCTCGTTCGGGAGGGCTGTTGCGTGGGGGCTCCCCGTGGTACTGCTGGTGGTGGGCGCCGTAGTCGGCGGACGACGCTTTCCATACCTCCCCGTGGGCATGTTGTGGTACGTGGGGCTGCTCGTGCCCGTGAGCGGCATCATCCAAATAGCCTCCGCAGCCAGGGCCGACCGCTACACGTACCTCACGATAATCGGGCTCTTCATCGCGGTGGCTTGGGGTCTTGGGGACCTCCTCTCGGTATGGTCCCGCTGGAGAAAGGCCATCCTCGCGATTCTCCTCTTCTGGCTCCTGGGACTCACGGCTGCCGCGGCTTTCCAGGTGCGCATTTGGCAGGACAACGAGAGCCTCTGGACCCACACCTATTCCGTCACACGGAATAACGCAAGGGCCGCCCGATTTATGGGATTCTACGCCTTGGAACGGGGGAATGCGGCCCAGGCCATCCCTTATTACCAGGAGGCGCTCCGGTTAACCCCCGATTTTCAGAAAGCGCTGCTCGAGTTGTCCCATGCCTACACCCTTGCAGGACGCTTGCCGCCGGCGGCAAGGGCATTACTGACGTTGCTTCGCATGGATTCCCAGAACCCCCAATGGGGGTCATTTTTCCTTGACGCATGCAAACGGTTGCCAGACCCCGCGGAGGAGAAGCGGTATCTTGTCGAGGGATCGGCCCTCCAACCCAAAAATATAGAGATCCGCATGGAGTTGGGCCGTGTCCTGGTGGTGTTAGGCGAGGCAAAGCAGGCGGTGCAGGTGCTCACCGAGGCACTGGCCCTGAAACCCGAAGACCCCCTGGGCAATTGCTACCTCGCCCACGCCCTTTTCGCCGCGGGCGAGGAGCGGAAGGCCGCGGCGACCTATCGGCACGTGCTGGAGCGGGAGCCGCACAACCCCGATGCGCTCGCGGGTCTGGCGTGGGTTTGCATCGCCGCGAAAGATCCCGCCCTCCGAGACAGCCGTGCCGCCTTATCCATGGCCGAGGAGGCTTTCCGGGCAGGAGATGCAACCAATCCGTACTACCGGGTCGTCCTCGATGCCGCCCGCGGGGCCGCTTCGCCCGGCGGAGGACCTAAGTGATGAGGGGCGACAGGTGAGCGGCCGTGGGATGGCGGCTTACCGGGTTTGGCTGATGGGCCTGCCTGTCACCATGGCTCTGGTGCTGGCCTGCGCCGTCGCGGTTTCATCGCCCTTTGACCTGGACGAGTTCGAGTTCGCCAGGGCCTCGCTGTTCGTGTCCCAGGGCCAAGTACCTTTCGCGCAGTTCTGGGAACACCACCCGCCCCTCCTGTGGGTTCTGGCCGCACCCGTGGCGGGGGCGACCCTGGTCCGGAATCCCGTAGGCGGGCTCCTGGCCCTCCGCGGCCTCGCGGCGCTGATGTGGCTTGCCACCGGGGCCGTGACACTCTTCTGGCTGAAAAAAAAGAAGGCGGCGCCGGCGCTCGGGGTGATGGCGGTCCTCCTCCTCTTCGCCCAGACCGCTTTCATCACGAGCGCCGTGCAGTTCCGCGTGGACACCCCCATGGTCCTGCTGGTGATGGTAGGCTTCATGGCCTGCGATCTGGGCTGCTCGCGCGGTTCGAGGCGGCTGCTGTGGCTCTCCGGCTTCTCCCTGGCGCTCTCTGCCCTCTGTTCCCAGAGGGCCGCTCCCTACGCTCTGGCGGCGGTGGGATGGGCGGCGGCCGTGGCCTGGAGGGACGGACTCAGACCCTGGGCGCACGCCAAATTCATGGTGGCGGCGGCCGCTGTCACCGCGCTTGTCACGACGGGGCTGCTGGCGACCTTGGGTGCCCTGGGCCCCTTCTGGAACGATGTGGTGACGCTGAACCTGCTCTACGAGAGGGCCGCTGGCCCCATCCACGGCTGGAGGCTCTGGAAGGCGGTCCTCCTGGAGCCCCTTCTCGACGGATCACTCGCCGCGTGGTTATGGTGGCTGGCGCTCTTGGCCGGCCTGGTTGCCGCGCTGCTCCCCACAACCGTCAGGAAGCTCGGCATGGGGCCCCTGGCGCTGTGTTGGCTCGGCTGCGCCCTGCTTCAAGGCTTCGTGGCCGTGAGCTATCCCTATCAGTTTCTCGCCCTTTGGTGGCTCGGCGCCGTCGTCGTAACCCTCGCCTCCTGCCAATGGAAGACCCTCACGGATACGCTGGAGAAACCCCTGGGGACCCTTGCCCTTGCTGGGGCGGCCTCCGCTTGCCTGGTAATGGCGGCCCTGGCCCTGCCGTGGAATGCGTGGTCGGAGAAGAGGGCCGAGCAGGCCGACATCTTCCGCGGCATCGAGCGGTTCACCTCTCCCGGCCAGGTCGTCTGGGAAGGAGCGGGTTATGCCTTCGGGCGCGAGCCAGCGTCGGCCTATTGGTTCACGCCAACGCTGGTAACGGGCCTGGAGCGAGCCGGCGTTCTCAACGCCTTCGACGTGGGACGCCTCGCGGCCACCCCGCCCCATCTGGTCATCATGGACGGAAGGTTCTCCCCGGCGGTGGACGCTTCGGGCCCGGAGGCACGGGCCTTCCTCTTCCGGAACTATCTGCCCATATCTCCCTACCTCGACCTCTGGCTCCCCGCCGCCGTGGGCCGGGTTGCTCCGGAGTCGCGATCCCTTGTGCTCAGGCCACTCCTCACCGGCTCCTACCGCCTCGTCGCTTTTCCCCAGCTGCCTGCCATGTCCCCCTGGTTCGCCGCTGGCCCGCTGACGGAGATCCAGGAGGCCCGTCTGCTGCCAAAGTCCTTCCCGGTGGAGGGCATGACGTTCGAAACCGCAGCCAAGTGGAGACGGGATGGGGAGGGAGTCATCCTCGAACTTGGGGAGGGGCAGACCGTGGAGGTTCGCTTGAGGGGGGAGAAAGCCTTGGTTGTGGCGCTGGCGCCAGTCGGTGTGGGAAAGGTGTACTACCCGGCCTGGAGCGGGAGGGCCGCTGGCGGGGCCGGAGGGCAACGTTGAGCACCGGTTCGACAGTGCCTGAGGAAGGGAAGGGGAAGGGTTGGCCCACGGGCTTCCTGGGCAGGCCCATGCGGTACGCCTGTTGGACGGGGTTCGCGGTGGTGGTGGCCTTCGTCCTCTTCACCACGATCAGCCCCGTCTTTAACCCGCCCAAGTTCGACGAGTTCATCGTCGTCTACGACGCCCACCGCGTCGCGTCGGGTCAGGTTCCCTACAGGGACTTCTTCAACTTCACCACGCCGGGAGTCTTCTTGTGGCTCGCATCGGTGGAGAAGGTGGTAGGGCAGGCGTCCATCACCTTGGGGCGCTATGCGGGGATCGGTGCGATCCTCCTCACCGTTCTCGCGGCCTGGTTTCTCCTCAAGCGAAGCGGGTGGGGATCAGCGAGGGCGGGACTCCTGGCTTCCCTCTACGCCGTGGCCATCTATCCCTTCTGGGCGGTTCCGTCCCATCAGTGGCTGGCCAACGCGTTCCTCGTGGGGATGCTGGCCGTCCTCTCGTTTTATCCAGGTCTGGGGCTCGCCGCCTGGGCTCTCGCGGGAGGGCTGGCAGGCCTAGCGGGGCTCAGCCTCCAGACGCAGGGGGTCCTGGCCGTGACCTTCGCCGGGGTTCTCCTCGCCCTTGCACCAGCCCGGAGAATCCAAGCCGCCGCCGCCTTTTTCGGCGGCCTCGCCATCGTGTGGGTGCCGTTCCTCTCGGTCCTGGCCGTGGCGGGCGGGCTGAAGGCGTTCCTGTACGACACGGTTCTGTGGACGGCGAGGAACTACAGCCGAACGGGGAACGAAAACGCCGGGGCGCCCATGCAGGATCTGGTCTGGCGCCTCGGGGACCTCTGGGATCTGTGGGTCCGGGACCCCACGGCGGCCAGGGCTTTCACGGCCCTGGTGGGCTGGCTCCTGTATGGCCTCCTCCTTGCCGCGGGGGTGACTCTCCTCGTCCTGGCCGTGACCGGGCTCGCGAAGACGCTGAGGCAGAGGCGCGTGAGCGATCCCTGGGAGGCGGGAGCCTTGGCCGTGACCTTCCTCGACCTGGGCATGTACTTTCGAGGGAGCATCAACTGGCTCCACTACACCTATATGATGGGCCCTCTCCTCCTGATGTGGTTGGCGCTGGCGGGGAGACGACATTGGAGCACGGGGGTTGGCGGCCGGCGTGTCGCCATCGCCGCTGTGCTGCTCTTCGTGGCGGGGGCCGGGTACGCCCTAAGGGGCTGGCTCTTCCACGCGCCGGAGGCGTGGGAGTTCAGGGACGCCGACCGCCCCATCAGGGAATCGCCCGCGAATCGCTTTCTCATGCGGCCGGGGGCTTTAAAGCCGGGCGATACGATCGCGGCCTTCCCCGAGGGAGGGGAGGTCTACCTCTACGCCGCCCCCGCCGCCGTGGGATACACGCTGTTCCACCCCCTCAGCAAAGAGTACAACGACCTCCGGGACCATGAGATCGTGGCCGAGCAGCTCCGCAAGAACCGGCCCCGATATATCTTGATGCCCCTTGACATGGAGCAGGATTACCTGAACCCGCGCTCGCCCGTGGCGTCCGTCCTGTCTGGAAGCTACCACCGCCTGACGGGCACGGATTTCGCCGCCGTCTACGCCCTCGGTCCCGCGAGCGGGAGCCTAGCAGGCGGCTGAGAAACTCGCGCGACCTGCGGGAGTTATTCAGCAGACTGCCAGGCCCGCCTTGAGCCGGCCATGCGTGCGAACGAGATCGGGAGGGTTCGCGGGTTGAGCCATCGGGATCTCCATCCCGCGGGACCCGCCCTTCCTGGGCCGGTGTATAGTGGATATCCTTGAGGACGGGGTGCCCATGGGTTGGTGGTTAGGGCTCGGTGAACGCTCGAAACGGCTCCTCATGGCGCTCGCGCTGGTACTTCTGGCCGCGGCTGTCTTCTCGCAGGTCGCGGGGTTCAAGTTCATCAACTACGACGACCAGGCCTACGTCTTCGAGAATCCCATGGTCCGACAGGGGCTGACGTGGCAGGGCGCCCGGTGGGCCTTCGGTTCGACCATGATGCACTTCTATGCGCCCATCGCCTCCCTCTCCCACATGGTGGACTGCCAGCTCTTCGGCTTGAACCCGGGAGCCCACCACCTCGTTAGTCTGGGCTTCCACATGGCCAACACCATCCTCCTCTTCGCCCTCCTGTGGGTGCTCACGGCGGCGCCCTGGCGGGCGTGGTTCGTGGCGGCCCTCTTCGCCGTCCACCCCATGCACGTGGAGGCTGTCACTTGGATCGCCGAGAGGAAGGAGCTCCTGAGCACCCTCTTCGGATTTGCCGCCCTCCTGGCATACGTCCGCTATGTGCGCCGTCCCTCCCTCCCGCGCTACGTTCTGATGGCGGGGTTCCTCCTGCTCTCCCTGCTGTGCAAGCCCATGCTCGTGACCCTCCCGTGTCTCATGCTCCTTCTGGATATTTGGCCGTTGCGGCGCTTGCCTTGGCCTCCCCTCGGCGGGAAACCGGCCTCGGAGACCGAGCCGGGCGGGTGGAGGCGCTGGCTTGCCTCCCTCTGGCCCCTGGTCCGCGAGAAGGTTCCTCTCTTCGTCCTGATCGCCGTCGTCAGCTTGGTGACCTACTGGCTCAACGCCTCCGCAGGGACCATCAACCTCTCGAGCGTCCTGCCCCTACACATCCGTCTGGCCAACGCCCTGTATGCTTACGGCCAGTACCTTTCCAAGTTCCTCGTGCCCGTGGGGCTCTCGCTCTTCTACCCCCACCCGGGCAGTCACATGCCTTGGGGCATGGTGGCCGCTTCGGGGCTTCTCCTTCTTCTGATGACCGCTGCCGTGATTCGCCTCGGCCAACGTCGCCCCTACCTCGCCGTGGGGTGGTTCTGGTTCCTGGGCACCCTCGTGCCGGTCCTGGGACTCATCCAGGTGGGTTCCCTCCAGTCCTATGCGGACCGGTACACTTATTTCGCCTTCACGGGGCTTTTCGTGGCGCTGGTCTGGACCGTGGCGGACTGGGCGGGAGAAAGGGCGCGACGTCGGGAGGTTGCCGCGGCCTGTGGGGTCGTCATCCTGGCGGCCATGGCCTTCCAGGCCCATGCCTACGCTTCCAAGTGGCGGGACACGGAAAGCATCTTCCTTCACGCCAGGGAGGTGGCGGGAAAGCCCAACTTCCTCATCGAAGGGCAACTGGGCCTCAACCGCTACTGGGGGCACGGGGATATCCCCGGGGCCAAGGCACTCATGAAGAACGCCATATCCCTCAACCCCGGGTCCTGGAGCAACTGGGCGGGCATGGGGTTCATCCTCCTACAGGAGGGGAAGCTGCCCGAGGCGGAGGCCTGTCTCCGGCAATCCGTTATCAACGGAGGGGACAAGGATTACACCACCCTCATGAACCTGGGCAAATGCCTGTTTTCCCAGGGGAAATATGAAGAGGCCGACCCATTTCTCTTGGCGGCCCAAGAACTGTCGCCCGGCGCGGAAGGGCCGAGGCGGTATTTGGTGGACGGCCTCATGCGCCGAGGCCGGTATGCCGAGGCCGAAGTCTTCATAGGGCGGGTATTGGCCCTGAACCCGATGAACCTGGGGTCCCTGGCCCAGAGGGCCGCCTGCGAAGCGGCCATGGGACGCGGGGGGGAGGCGGAGGAGATGCTCCAGCGGGCCCTCCAGCACGGCGGAGATACCCCCCGGGCCCAGCTGACCCTGGTCTATGCCCTCCTCGAATGCCCCGACACCCCGAAGGCGCTGCTGGCCCAAGTGGAGACCCTCGCGGACCAGGCCTCCGCCCGGCTGGGACCAGGGGACAAGGAGGCCCTCGATTACCTCGCGTGGGCGAAGGAGCGCAACGGCAAGCCGGAAGAAGCGGCCCGCCTTAGGGACAGAGCGCGACTGCTTTCATCGGACATGCCAACGGCCAAGGGCCACTCGGATCTCTTTTAGCCTGCCATGGAGAAGGGCAGCACCGTGAGCGCGGAAAGGACCTTGCGCCGACGGGAGGCCGGCCTGCTGGGTGGCATTCTCCTGCTGACCATTGCCGCATTAGGCCAGGTCTTGTCCTTTCCCTTCGTGAAGTACGATGACCAATTTTTCGTGGGGCCCGACACTGCCATGGCGCGCGGCGTTTCATGGGAAGGCCTCCAGTACGTGGTGACCCACCTCCACATCTACCAGTACTTCCCCGTCACGCTCATCTCCCACATGATGGACTGCCAGTTATTCGGGCAGTGGGCGGGGGGGCACCACGCCGTGAGCCTTCTCCTCCACCTCGCCTGCACCCTGCTGGTTTTCGCGGTCCTGAAGTCGGGAACGGGGCGTCCCCTGCGCAGCGCGGCCGTGGCGGGCCTATTTGCCCTGCACCCGCTTCACGTCCAGGCGGTGGTCTGGGTGGCCGAGAGGAGGGAGGTCCTGTGCACCTTCTTCTCCCTCCTCGCCCTAATAGCGTACGGGCGCCATGTCTTAAAGCCATCACCCGGCCGGTACCTCGCGGTGACTGCCCTGTTCCTTTTGGCCCTCCTTTCCAAACCCATGGCCGTCACGTTGCCCTTCGTATTCCTCTTGGCCGATGTATGGCCCCTCGCACGAATCGCCCCCCCCTTGTCGGATGTCCGCCCATGGTGGCACGTCATCCGGGAGAAACTGCCCTGGTTCGGCCTGTCTCTCCTCTTTACCCTCGGGACGATGTGGGCATTTCACGTGCAGGGGGCCCTCGCGGACGGGAAGGTTCTCCCTCTCTACTGGCGCGCCGTGATCGCCCTCTACGCCTACGGGCAGTATCTGGCCGAGGCATTTATCCCGGCGGGGCTGTCGGTCTTCTACCCGTATCCCCTCCCTCCATCGCCGTCCACCGAGGGCTTCGCCGCCATTTCCCTGCTGCTCCTGGCCCTACTTTTGGGGCTGGGGATTCGTCTCCGGCGAAGGGCGCCCTATCTCCTGGTGGGCATCCTCTTCTTCCTGGGAACCCTCCTGCCTGTTTCGGGCCTCGTCCAACCGGCGTTTCTCCAATCCCACGCCGATCACTACACCTACTTTGCCCTCCTCGGCATCTTCGTGCCCCTGGTCTGGGGCGCCGCCGACTGGGCGGGGCAGGCACCAAGGCGCCGACGCCAGGTGGCATGGGCGGCGGCGGTGTGCGCGGTATTTTTGGCGGCGGCTTCGTGGCACCAAGCCCGGTATTGGCTCAGCGACAAGGACTTATTTGAGCACTGCCTCGCCCTCTACCCCAAGGGCAACGCCGTGGCCTGGAGCGTGCTGGGCACGGTCGACGCTAAGGAAGGGAACTTGGCCGCGGCGCGCGACGCACTGGAACGCTCTCTGGCCGCCGACCCCGGCTATCCGTCGACCTGGGTTCACCTGGGGCAGGTCGCAAGCGCCGAAGGGGACCGGAGGAAGGCGGAGCGGTGCTTTCGAAACGCGGTGGTGCTTACGGAGGGAAGTGCCGCAGATAGCCTCTACGGACTTGGCCGGGAGTTGGCTCTGCAGGGACGATACGAGGAAGCCATCCCCCTATTCGTCCGGGCGGCTCAGATCCAGCCCTGGCTTACAGATGCGTACATCGCCCGGGCCAGTGCCCTGCGCGAGTCCGGGCGCCCCGGGGAGGCCCTGGCCGTCCTCCAGTCGGCCGCGACCCGTGATCCCAAGTCATGGCTCCTCCTTGCCAACCGGGGGCTCACTTTGGAGGTGCTGGGGCGCTCTCCGGAGGCCAAGGCTTCCTTCGAAGAGGCCCTCCGCCTGGGGGCCCCCCGCGGTGACCTTGCGGCCCTCATGGTGGGCCCGCCCGACCCCCCTCGGGCGTTTGCTTCCTGGGCGAGTGAGCTCGCAGAAGAGTCCCTCCGGGTGGAACCGTCCAACCCCGTTCTCTGGATGACCCTGGCGAGGGCACGGTGTGGCTTGGGCCAGATGGCGGAGGCGGATCGATCGCGTGCGCGGGCTCGTGAACTGGTGCGCGGGGATGGGCACGAAACCGTGTGGCAGGGTCTGGTGAAGCGGTTCCCCCCTTGCGCAGAAGAGGGCCGAACCCCCTAATGCAAAGCCGCGGACAGATTCCGGGCCCTTAACCGCAAAGCTCGCCCCACAGACCTCTTTAGGGCCTCATACCATATGGCCGTCCGTCGCTTACGCCCCGTAGGCGAGGATACCAATCCTCGCCCAGGCCGGGAGGTGCATAGA
>JAKAJA010000476.1 GCA_021814085.1 Acidobacteriota bacterium
GGAGCATCTTGCACCCTTCGTAGGTCCTGAACTTGGCCGTGGCCACCACCTCGCCCACCACCCGGCCGATGATCACGGGAGACTCTCCCGGAGCTCGTCCACGATGCCCACAACGACCGCGTTGCAGGGAACGACTTCGGGCAGAAAGGCGTAGCTCGCCTCGCGGCCGGTGGAATAGAGGACCGTCTCACCGGCGCCCGCCCCTACGGCATCCAGGGCCCAGAAAGGTTTCTCCCGGCCGCCCAGGGGCCTCACGCAGAGGATGCGCTGCCCCACGAGTTTGGGGTCTTTCACGGTGCAGTAGAGATGGCCCACGATCTTGCCGACGTTCATGAGAAAACCCGGTAGCGGGGAGCGGGGAGCGGGGAGAGCGAGATGGGCAGGTGGGCGCTGATCATGGGTTCCGCTCCTCCTGCTCCCTTCTACCTGCTCCCTGCTCCCGTCTCTTAATCCAGATTCACCGTGTCCACGATGCCCACGATGGTGGCGTCCACCGGGGCCTTCTCGGTGCGCTCAGTCATGCGCGCGGAGGAGCCGGTGCAGATGAGCACCGTCTCCTTGAAACCGGCGGAGACGGTGTCCACGGCGACTTCGTAGGCGCCGTCGAACTCCTGTTCGGGGGTCAGCGTCGCCACGACGAGCAACTTGAGCCCCGTCAGGCGGGGGTCCTTCCGGGTGGCCACCACGGTGCCCACCACCTTGCCCAGCTTCATGGCGGCTAGCGGTTCTGGCTGGACTTGCCGATGGGCAGAGCGTCTTCGAGGGAGACGTGGGGCCGCGGGATCACGTGGACCGTCACCAGTTCGCCCACCTTGCGGGCCGCGGCGGCCCCAGCGTCCGTGGCGGCCTTCACGGCGGCAACGTCGCCGCGCACGATGGCGGTCACGTAGGCGCCCCCGATTTTCTCCCACCCCACGAGGGTGACCTTGGCGGCCTTGACCATGGCGTCGGACGCCTCGATCATGGCCACAAGCCCCTTCGTCTCTATCATTCCCAAGGCTTCACCGTAATCCGCCATCGAACCCTCCTTCAAAGTTTCGAAGACATTCTACTGCCTTCGGCCCGATTTTCCAAAACAGCAAGAAAGTGAAAAGTAAAAAGTGAAAAGCTTAGGACGGGCGAGGCACCACCTCTATTCTCCTGTCCCCTGTCCCTTGTCCCTATCTCCTCCCGTGTCCACGGGCGAACTCCGCGAGAAGCCTGGCCAGCTCGTCCCGGCGCAGCACCACGGCACCCGGCTCCCCGGCCGCCACGGGGCAGCCTTCGCAGGCGGGGCAGGGGAGGGGCGCGAGGGCGTACCCCTCGCCTAGGCCCCGCAGGGCCTGGACCGCCTGCTCCGGCAAGGGGCGGCCTCCGCCCAGGAGGTCGGCATAGAGCTGGATGCGCGACGCCTGCTCGAGGGTCTCCATGCGGTAGTAGGCGGATCGCACGTCGGGGCCCACGGTCACTGCCCCATGGTTGGCCAGGAGCACAGCCGAGTGGTCTCCCAGGGAGGAGGCGACGCGCTCAGCCAGGCCCTCCGTGGAAGGCAAGGCAAAGGGGGCCAGCGGGACCGTTCCGAGGGAGATGATCACTTCCGAGAGGACGGCCCCGTCCAGGCCGCGACCGGCGCAGGCGAGGGCCGTGGCGAAGGGCGGGTGGGCGTGGACCACGGCGCCCACGTCGGGCCTCGCGCGGTAGATGGCCAAATGCATGGGCCATTCGCTGGAGGGCTTCCCGGAGGCGGGGCGGCCCTCGCTGTCGAGTCGGGCCATGAGGCCCTCCGCCAGCTCGCCCTTGGGCAGACCCGTGGGGGTCGCCAGGAAACCGCCTTCGGCAAGGCGCGCGGAGAGGTTCCCGTCGGTGGCGGCCACGAATCCCTTCTCGTAGAGCCGTCGGCCGTAAAGCACCAGATCCCGCCGCGCCGCATCCTCCGCCATGGCGATCAATCCTACTTCTTGTCCAGCTCCTCGGCGACCTGCCGGGCGGCCGGTTCGCCGGGGTATTTGGCGTCGAATTCCTTCAGCAGCGCCCTGGCTTTGATCTTGTCCCCTTTGTCCAGGCCGTAGACGATGATCTCGTTGAAGAGGGCCTGCTTTTTGGCCGGGTCGACCTTGAGGGCCCTGGCGAACATGGCGAGGGCCTCGTCGGGGCGCTTCATGTTTCGATAGCAGACGCCGAGGTCCACCAGCACGTCCGTGTTTTCCGGGGCGAGCTTGAGCGCCTGCTCGTAGTACGTGACGGCCTTGTCCCACCGCTGGGCGTCGTAGAAGAAATTCGCGAGCTGGACCCGCGTCTCGACGTTCTTGGGGTCCTTGGCGACGGTGGACTCCATCTGGGCCACCATGGCCTCGTGCTGGGCGGGGTCGAAATCGGGGGTTGTGGCACCGCCCGTGGGTCCCGGGACGGGTGCCTGGGCCTGGGCCGGTGCCGGCGGCACCGCGGCCAGCTTGCCCTGGTAATACTGCCGCGTTGCGATGAACGCAAGAACGGCCCCAAGAACGGCGCCGGCCACCAACATCAAGAGCGCTTCCTTCTTCATGAAGTGTTCTCCTCCGGATCATTACAGTTTTTCGCGAAGCCAAACCTTAGCATATCAGCCTGAGGCAAATCCAAATCGCGGTCAAGAGAGGCGGCGGCACACCGGAAAGATTTCCTCATGCCGGCTTTCGTGAATCAACCATTCTGTCGCGCCTCTGGTAGAGTGTATCCGTAGGAGTGCTCTC
>JAKAJA010000477.1 GCA_021814085.1 Acidobacteriota bacterium
TCCGTGCCACGAATCCGGCCCTCCGGAGCAGGCGGATCAAGGTCCGGCGGGTGCCCCTCGGCGTGGTGGGGGTGATTTCGCCCTGGAACCTCCCTCTGGCCATCCCCATGGGGGAGATCGTGACGGCCCTTGCCGCGGGGAACACGGTCGTTTTTAAACCCTCCGAGCTGACCCCTCTCGTTGGGGTTAAGATCGCCACCCTCTTTCACAGGGCCAACCTGCCGGCGGGCGTCTTCAACATCGTGACCGGCGGCAAGGACACGGGGCGATTCCTCGTGGAGGCCCCCGTGGACGGGCTCTTGTTCACGGGGGCCACGGCGACGGGACGGAAGATCCAGGCCGAGCTTGCCCCTCGGTTCGTGCCCGCCCAAATGGAATTGGGCGGTAAAGACGCCTTTCTTGCCCTGCCCGACGCCAACTACGAGAGGGCCGTTGGCGGGGCCCTGTGGTGCGGGCTTTTCGGCACGGGACAGGCGTGCTCCTCCTCGGAGCGCTACTACGTCCCGCGCTCGTGGATGCCGCGCTTCGCGGATGACCTGGCGGCCAGGGCCGCGGCCTTGAAGGTGGGCGACGGCATGGACGAGACGGTCCAGATCGGGCCCCTGATCTCCGAGGAGCAGCTCGCCAAAGTCCAGGCCCAGGTGGAGGAGGCCGTGGCCCTCGGTGCCAAGGTCCTCTGCGGAGGCAAGCGCCGGCCTGGCCCCGGGTTCTTTTTCGAGCCCACGGTTGTGACGGACGTGCCCGCGGACTGCGGCCTCATGCGCGAGGAGACCTTCGGCCCCGTGATTCCGATCATGCCGTACGACGACCTCGAAGAGGCCATCGGCTGGTGCAACGACACCCCCTACGGGCTGTCCGCCAGCGTGTGGACATCGGATTTGCGGAAGGGTGAACAGGTGGCCGAGCGCCTCCAGGTGGGCTCCGTTTGGATCAACGATTCTTCCTTCACGCACAGCCAGGCCCAGTGCCCGTGGGGAGGGGTCAAGTCTTCCGGCGTCGGGCGGACACACTGGTTGGGCTCCCTCCACGAGCTCACCACGCCCCAGCTCATAGGGATGGACAAGGGGACGGAAAAGGGTGAGCTCTGGTGGTATCCCTACGGCCCCGAAGGCCTCGAGCTCCTCCGGCGCTCGCGACTCTTCGGCGGAGAGGGGATCGGTGGCAAGCTCCTTCAGGCAATACCGCTGTTGCGGTCCCTTTTCAGGGCCAAGGGTTCACGTTGACATGATCAGGATCGGAATCACGGCGGACTGGGACGAGGCCGGGGGGAAGAAGAGGCAAGTCCTCAACGCCGAGTACACGGAATGGGCCTACGGGGCGGGCATGGCGCCCGTGGTGCTGCCCGCCATCCCCGGATCGGAAGACGAGGCCCTGGCAGGTCTCTCCGCCATCATCCTATCCGGCGGGGGGGACATCCGTCCCGAGCTGTACGGCTCGGACCCCGAGCCGCTTCCCACGGAGAAGTTCTCCCACTCCGAACGCTCCGCTTTCGAATTCGCCCTCGTGTGGCGCTCGCTCCGCCTGAACATGCCCGTGCTGGGCATCTGCCTGGGGTGCCAGACCATCAACGCGGCCATGGGAGGCGATCTCGTCAGGCACTTGGATGATCCCGGAGCCCGCCATCGCCGCCCCAGCCCCGACCGCCCCGCCACACGGCACCGCCTCCACGTGGCCCCGAACAGCCTGGTGGAATCCTTGTACCCAAGCCCGGATACCCGGGTCGTCTCCTCCCACCATCAGGCCTTGGGGCGCATCGCCCCGGGCTGGGCCGTAACCTCATGGGGGCCCGCGTCGGTTCCCGAATCCATCGAGAGCGCCCAGTACCCCAAGGCCCTGGGAGTTCAATGGCACCCCGAGCGCACGCCGAGGTCCCTCTTCTCGGAGAACCTCGCCGCCTGGCTGAAAGAGCAGGGGGAGGCGTATGAAAAGGCATGAGTGAACGAGCCAACGAGCCAACGAACCAGCGAGGAAAGGACTGCGGAGATTCCAGACCGGCTGGAATCGAGGGAACGTCCCGCACCAGGATTTCTTTCGCCCCCTCGTTGACTCTCTGGCTCTTTGACTCCATTCTTCTACCATGAAGGGCCCTCGCCCGCGGGACCCGGATTTCAACGCCCTCCTGGGCCCCAAGGGACCCCTCTCCAAACAGCCTTTCTACGAGTACCGCCCCGGCCAGATCGCCATGGCGGAAGGGGCCTGGGCGGCCCTGAGAAACGACGATTTCATCCTTGTCGAGGCCGGAACGGGGACGGGCAAGAGCCTGGCCTACCTCCTGCCGGCCCTCCACCTGGACCGCCGGGTCGTGGTGTCCACGGGAACCAAGGCCCTCCAGGAGCAATTGGCACGGAAGGACCTGCCCCTCTGCGAAAAGCTCCTCAAGCGGCCCATCAGGGCCGTGACCGTGAAGGGGCGCGCGAACTATCTCTGCCTGCACTACTGGCGCCAGTTCAAGGCCCAACCCCTCTTCGGCAGCCCGCGGGAGGGGCGCTACCTGAGCGCCATCGCGGAGTGGGCCGAGGCCACCCAGACCGGGGACAGGGCCGAGTGGACGGGCATCCCCGAGGACCTCCCCTTTTGGAAGGACATCAACGCCCGCGCCGAGCGCTGCCTGGGCAGCCACTGTCCCCTCTATCAGGAGTGCTTCGTGGTCCTCCTGCGCCGTCAGGCGGAGGCGGCGGAGGTCGTGGTGACGAACCAC
>JAKAJA010000478.1 GCA_021814085.1 Acidobacteriota bacterium
CCGCAACAACGCAGATGGCCCCCAATCCCTTGCGCCCCTGGGGCCGCTCCGCGGATGGAACGGGGTCGCGACGGAGGCCAGCCGCGATGGATGGCAAGGAAGCGAGCGAAGGGCGATGTTGGAGACCATCGGACGAGCGAGCTGACGCAGCCAGGCGCGCGGATGGCCCCGTCCCTTCGGGCGCGGGCGGCTCCCGTCGCATGGCTTTGTTGGCCTCCCTCGGCAGGCGGCAAGCCCACAGCCTGCCTTCGGTCGGCCGCCTCGCCCTGCTCGCCCGGCGCAGAGCGCGCGGCCCCGTGGCCATTCGCGGAGAGGCCCCCTCGGTTGCCGCGGCACGGCCCCGTCTGCGGCGTTGTTGCTCCTAGACGATGTGCTCAAGACATCGCCGGCGTCGCGACGCCTTGCATCCGGAGCCGTGGCGCTGGCAACGCGGCCTAAGAGAGTTTTTCAGCAGCCTGTTAAGGGGTCCGCGTGAAGCCCCGCCTCGTCTTGATCCGGGGCGCGCTCCGGTGTAGAATCCGCCCCTGTGCCGCCGAGCCGCACAGCCGCTTCCGGGGCGGTCTCCAGCCGGTCTAAGACGGAGGGACGATCCCATGCGCTTCTCCCTGGCCCCGCGCGAAGAGCGGTTCTTCACCATGTTCGAGCACTCCGTGGACGTGGTGGTGGAGGGCGTCAAGGCCTTCAAGGAACTCATAGACGACTACGCCGACGTGGAGAAAAAGGTCCGCCACCTGGAAGGCATCGAGGCCAAGGGGGACGAAAACACCCACCGCATGGTGGATGCCCTCAACCGCTCCTTCGTCACCCCCATTGACCGGGAGGACATCCACAAGCTCAACTCCTACCTGGACGACATCCTGGACCACGTGGAGGCCCTGGCCGTCCGGTTCCAGCTCTTCAAGGTGCAGGAGACGACCCCCGAGATGCGGGAGTTCGCCGACCTCATCCTCCAGGCCACCCTCCAGATCCAGAAGGCCGTCCACAGCCTGACCCGCCTCGACCGCATGATGCCCTTCCTCATGGAGATCAAGAGGCTCGAGAACCTGGCCGACGACCTTTCCCACAAGGCCATCGCCGACCTCTTCGAGAACGGCAAGGACCCCGTGGAGCTCATCAAGCTCAAGGAGCTTTACGGCCGCATGGAGTCCTGCGTGGACCGGTGCAACGACGTGGCCAACGTCCTCGAGTCCATCGTGGTGAAGAATGGCTAGTGCGGGCTGGCTCCTCTGGGCCGTCATCATCGCGGCCCTTTTCTTCGACTACGTCAACGGCTTCCACGACACGGCCAACGCCATCGCCACCACGGTCCTCACGGGTGCCCTCTCCATCCCCATGGCCATCTTCATGGCCGCAGGGCTCAACTTTGCAGGGGCCTTCTTCAGCCACGCCGTCGCCAAGACCATCGCCCATGACATCGTGGACAAGGCGCGCTTCGACGTGAGCCTCGGAACGATTCTCGCGGCCCTGCTGGCGGCCATCGCTTGGAACCTCATCACTTGGCGGCAAGGACTCCCTTCGAGCTCTTCCCATGCCCTCATCGGCGGAATCATCGGCGCTGTTGTGGGCCAAGCTCTCATCCAGCACCACCGCCTGGACGTCTTCCTGGCCAAGGGCATCACGAAGACCGCCATCGCGCTCGTCATCTCCCCGATTTTCGGCTTCCTCGTGGGGCACCTCTTCATGGTGGGCCTCATGTGGATCTTCCGCCACACGGCCCCGAGCAAGCTCACGCGTTCCTTCAAGTTTTTCCAGGTTCTCTCGGCGGCCTCCATGGCCCTTTCCCACGGGACGAACGACACCCAGAAAACGATGGGCGTCATCACCATGGCGCTCCTGAGCGCGGGATACCTGAAAACGGCCGACATCCCCGGCTGGGTGGTGGTGGTTTGCGCCGCCGCCATGGCTTTCGGGACGGCCGCGGGCGGCTGGCGCATCATCAAGACCGTCGGGCGGAAGGTGATGACCCTCCAGCCGGTCCACGGATTCGCTGCGGAGACGAGCGGCGCGGCGGTCATCTTCGCCGCTTCGTTCTTCGGGGCCCCCGTCTCCACCACCCACGTCATCTCCTCGAGCATCATGGGCGTGGGCTCGGCGCAGAGCTTCAGCGGCGTCCGCTGGAACGTGGTGCGCCAGATCATCGGCGCCTGGGTGCTCACCTTCCCCGTCACGGCCGTCCTCGCGGCTCTCTGCACGGTCCTCCTCCATCCCCTCCTCGGCTAGGATCGTCCCTGCCGGGGTTGCACGAAAGCCCCGTTTTTGCTAGCATTTGGGCTTCCCACTCGGGAAGTTCCCCCGGCGGTGGTCGGGGGGCCTCGGGCGGGCATCCTGCCATTCGGAGGATTCATCATGTCCACCGAAACCCTGAGCCGCACCCGCGCCTACATCGAGGAGTCCGAGACCTGGTCCGCCCACAACTACCACCCCCTGCCCGTCGTGATCGAGAGAGCCGAGCGCGTCTGGGTCTGGGACGTGGACGGCAGGAAGTACATGGACTGCCTCTCGGCCTACTCCGCCGTGAACCAGGGCCACCGCCACCCCAGGATCATCCAGGCCCTTAAGGACCAGGCGGACCGCCTCACGCTCACCTCCCGCGCCTTCCACAACGACCAGATGGGCCCGTGGCTCAAGCTGTTGTGCCAGCTCACGGGATACCAGAAGGCCCTGCCCATGAACACGGGGGCCGAGGCGGTGGAG
>JAKAJA010000022.1 GCA_021814085.1 Acidobacteriota bacterium
CGCCGGCCATGCCCCGTATGTCCGCCCCCGATGGAAATCCGACCGACCGAAGCCTGGCCGATCTAAGGCGATGAGGCGGAGGCCCAGGGCGCGGGCTGGGGATGAGGCCAGGGCTCCCTCTAGGCGCGAACTGGGGAGGCCGTGGAAGTAGAGGACGGGGTTGCCCTCTGGGTCGCCGTATTCGGCGTAGGCCAGAGCGCGCCCGTCGGGGAGGAGGACCTGCCCCTCCCTCTCGGGCGCGGCCGGTGCGATGCCGCCGGAGGCCGGAATCACTGTCGCCGGGAATCCGGGTGGTGAAGGCCCGAGAAGAGCTTCCTGTAAGGAGAGGCGGAATGTTCCACGGCCTTCCGCGCCTCCTCTGGGCCGATGTGGACGTCGTGCCATGCATTCGTCATGGCTTGCTCCTTGGGGTGGCCCGGGAGGCGGCTGCTCGGCGGGCATCGCCCTCACTATATCGCATGGCCAGTTTCCGTTGAAACCTGGACCCTGGGAAGCGCCCGCCACGGTGAGGGAAGAAGTCCGGTCCTTGCTGCCGCGGAAGGCGGCATACCGCAGCCGAGAACCCCGGCCCGGTGATTGCCCCCGCAATCCGACTCCAACTCCTGATAGACTGTCATTGACATGAACGTGCCGAACGATTCTGGCGTCCCCGCGGCGAGGATAAGGGTTCTGAACGATGCCCCCATGCGCGGTGATGGCGATTACGTCCTCTACTGGATGACGGCCTTCAGGCGCCGGGGCTACAACTTCGCCCTCCAGCGGGCCGCGGAGCGTTCCGCCGAGCTGGGCAAGGCCATTGTGGTGCTGGAGGGGCTCCGTTGCGGCTACCCGTGGGCCAGCGACCGGCTCCACGCCTTCGTCCTCCAGGGCATGGAGGAGAATCGGCGGGCCTTCGGTCGGGCAGGGATTAAATACGTTCCTTTCGTCGAAATGTCCCCAAGGGGAGGCAAGGGACTCCTCGAAATACTGTCGGAACGGGCGTGCTGTGTCGTTGCGGACGACAGCCCCGCCTTCTTTCTTCCGAGGATGCTCTGTTCCGCCTCCGAGCGCTTGAACGTAATGGTCGAGGGGGTTGACTCGAACGGCCTCCTTCCCCTGCGGGAGGCTCCCGGCGCTTTTCCCACGGCCCACGCCTTCAGGCGCTTCCTCCAGAAGACATTGATCCCACACCTGCTGGCCTTTCCCGCGGCGGATCCTTTTCTCGGAAAGCCGGTCCTCCCCCTTGCCGAAATTCCCAAAGAGGTGCCGGAAAGGTGGCCGGAGCCAGCCCGAAACATGCTGTCGGGAACGGCGGCAGCCCTCGCGTCCCTCCCCATAGACCACGCCGTGGCCCCTGTCGCGCTTGTGGGGGGCGAGAAAGCGGCGCGGCAGGTTTTAAGAACATTCATCGGAGAGCGGTTGTCCCGGTACGACGAAGACCGCAACCGAACCGATGTGGAGGGGACGTCTGGGCTCTCTCCCTACCTCCATTTCGGGCATATCTCGGCCCACGAGGTATTCGAGGCCGTGGCGCGGAACGAGGGCTGGTCCATCGAGCATGTGCCCCAACGGGCCACTGGGAGCAGGACGGGGTGGTGGGGGATGGGTCCCCAGGCCGAAGGTTTCCTGGACCAGCTCGTGACATGGCGCGAACTGGGCTTCAACGCCGCCCTCAGGTTGCCCCGGTACGAATGTTACGAAAGCCTTCCCGGGTGGGCGTTGAACACTCTTCAAAAGCACACCAGCGACCACCGCCCCAAGGCCTATTCCCTCCAAGAGATCGAGGAGGCCCGGACCCACGATCCCCTGTGGAACGCCGCCCAGCGGCAGCTCGTCCGCGAGGGGCGGCTCCACAACTATCTGAGGATGCTTTGGGGGAAGAAGATCCTGGAGTGGTCCCCATCCCCGCCCGATGCGCTGGCGGTGATGACCCACTTGAACAACAAGTACGCCCTTGACGGGCGTGACCCCAACTCCACGTCGGGCATCTTCTGGTGTCTGGGGCGTTACGATAGGGCCTGGGGGCCGCAGCGCCCCATCTTTGGAACGGTGCGCTACATGAGCTCGGAAAACACGGCGCGCAAGCTCCGGGTCGGGGACTACCTGCGACGGTACGCGAATTGAGGGGTCCATGAGCGATATGGGCGGCAGTCCCAGGGCGGTGACGGATCACGAGATGGAGATCGTAGTGATCAGCGGTGCCTCCGGCCTCATCGGGCGTGCCCTCGCATCGCGGCTGGAGGCCGCCGGACGCGGGGTTCTGCGTATCGTCCGGCGAACGGCCCTGCCCGGCGAGGTGGCGTGGAATCCAGCGTCGGAGTCCATCGATCGCGATGCCATGGAAGGCGCGGATGCCGTGGTCCACCTAGCCGGGGAGAGTATCGGCGAGGGGCGATGGACCCGCGCCAAGAAGGACAGAATCCGGAGCAGCCGCGTGGAGGGCACGAGAACCCTCTGCGACGGGCTCGCGCGGATGAAGAAGCGCCCCTCCGTGTTGGTGGCGGCCTCGGCCATCGGCTGGTACGGGAATGG
This sequence comes from Acidobacteriota bacterium, assembly GCA_021814085.1. GTDB lineage: Bacteria > Acidobacteriota > UBA4820 > UBA4820 > DSQY01 > JAKAJA01. Next base: position 2,512 of record JAKAJA010000022.1, read on the forward strand.
GGGGGACGCGGAGTCGGACGAAGGTTCGCCGAGGGGCGAGGGGTACCTCCCGGAAGTCTGCGCGGCTTGGGAAGCGGCGACGCGGTCCGCCAGCGAGGCCGGCATTCGAGTGGTCAACCTGAGAATCGGGGTGGTCCTCGCCCGCGATGGCGGCGCGCTCGCCAAGATGCTCCCGCCTTTCAGGTTGGGGCTGGGAGGGCCGATCGGCGGAGGAGCTCAGTTCGTGAGCTGGATTTCGCTTCCGGACCTCATGAGCGCGCTCGAATGGTGCTTGCGCGACGCCTCCTTGCGGGGGCCGGTGAACGCCACGGCCCCAGGTGCGGTCCGCCAGGGGGACTTCGCGCGCGCTCTAGGCCGGGCGCTCCGGAGGCCTGCCTTTGTCCCGCTTCCGGCATGGGCCGTGCGCCTCGCCCTGGGCGATAAGGGAGAGGCGCTGCTTCTCGATGGTGCGAAGGTGGTACCCAGGAGACTCCTGGAGGCAGGATTCTCGTTCAGCCACTCGGAAATCGATGCGGCGCTGAGCGCGCTGCTGAGTCTGCGGAGATAGGTGTGGGGCATAGCACAAACCATGACGGTGCACACCCTTTGGACCAGATCCACCATGTGGCTGTGTCCGTCGGGGATGTCGCGGCGGCCGTGAATTGGTACCGGCGGAATTTTCGCTGCGGCGTGGATTATCAGGATGAGACGTGGGCCCAGCTCGCTTTTGCCAACTGCAAGCTCGCCCTGGTGACGAATGGGCAGCACCCCGCGCACTTCGGGATCGAAGGTCCCGACCCCGGACATTTCGGCACGGTCCAGGCCCACCGTGACGGGATTCCGTTCGCCTACCTGACTGACCCCTTCGGAAACTGGGTCGAGGTAGTCGGACGAGTGAAGGGCGAGGGGGGTATCGCTACCCCTGCAAGAACCGGCTCAGAATTCCCACCAGGATCTGAGCGATGACGATCTTGAATATGAGCGCCACGGGGTAGACGCTCGCGTAGGCGAGGGCCGGTTGGTCGCTGGTGGTCTGGGCCGAGGCGGCACCGAGGCCGGGCGGGTTCGTCATGCAGGCGCAGAGTGCGCCCATGGACGACAGCAGGTTCATGCGGAACACCTTGAACATGATGAAGAGGCCCACGGCCACCGATGCAGTGCTGACGAGCGCTCCGGCCCCGAACAGGCGCCAGCCCTCCTTCTGAAGGACGGACACGAAGCGTTCCCCCGCCACGGTCCCCGCACCGGCCAGGAAGAGCATGAGCCCGAGCTCGCGGGAGAAGTTCTTGGCCGCCTGCGGGACGTAGAGCCTGAGCGACCCGATTCGGCCGAAATGGCCCAGCAGGAGGCTGAATACGAAGGCCCCTCCCGTGACGCCGAGCTTGACCTCCAAGCCGTTGGAGAACGTGAAGGGGATGCTGCCCACCCCGATGCCCAGGACGAGGCCGAGGAGGAAGGGCAGCATGTTGGTCTGATCCGCCCTGCCCTTGCCCGGATCGACCACCTTGACGAATTCGCCGACGGCCTCTTTCTCGCCAACCACGATAAGGGTGTCGCCCATGTCCAGCGCCGCCTTGCCGCTGGGAGCAAGCTCCATGTCCTGGCGGCGGATCCTCGTGATGACCACCCCATAATTGCTCCAGACGTGCAGTTCCCCGATGGTCTTGCCGGCGAGGGCCGTCTCGGTCACGTCGGCGGCGACACTCACGATGTTGGTGTTGAGGTCCATGGGGACCTGCGTCTCCTCCCCGAGCAGGATTCTCATCTTGTCCAGCTCGTCCAGGGGCCCCGTGGCCATAACCAGATCGCCCTGTTTGAGCAGGGTCTCTGGGCTGGCCATGAAGACCTTCTCCCCACGGCGGACCCGCGTGATGTTGGCGGCGCTCATGCGGCGCGGGTTGAGCTGCGCGAGGCTGATGCCGTCGCAGTTGGGGTTGGTGATGCGGTACGTCCGCACGAAGAGCTTGGGCTGGTCCGCCTGCAGTTCGTGCCTATACGCCGCTTCTTCCTGTGACAGGTCACGGCGCATGAGCCTGGGCAGGACCTGGATGAGGAGGACCACCCCGATCATGCTGAAGGGGTAGGCGATGCCGTACCCCACGGAAACGCTCGCGCCGTGGCCAGAAGCGATACGGCCCATGGAATCCATGGCGGCGGCGAGGGCGGGGGTGCATGTCATGGCGCCCGTGTAGAGGCCGCAGGCGAGGTCGAAGGGGATTTTGAGGAGGTAGGCCACCACCACGGTAAGGAGGGCGCCCGTCGTGACCGTCACCAGGCCGATGACGACGAACCGCAGGCCCGTCTTCTTGAAGGTCCTGAAGAAGCGCGGGCCGGCCTGGAGGCCCACGGCGTAGACGAACAGGACCAGCCCGAGGTCCATGATCTCCTTGGGGACCTTGTATCCGAGGTGGCCGAAGACGAGGGCCGTGAAGAGGACCCCGGCGGCACCGAGGGAGATGCCACGGACCTTCACCTGTCCCAGGCCATAGCCGATGGCCATGATCAGGAAGAGGAGAAAGATGTCTTCGGCGAAAATGCCGCTCATGACCCCCCCCAGCCCGTGAAAGATAGACCTTTCTTGGCCCAGTGGCAAGGCCTCGGCGGAACGGGGGAAGCGCGAGGGCCAATTGGCCGACTGGGGCCTGGGAAGCGGATGTCAGGCGCGAGCCGAGCGGAGGAGCTCCTCCGCGTGCCTGCGAGCCGTATCGGCGATATGCTCCCCCGCGAGCATGCGAGCGAGCTCGGTGCGGCGTTCCTCCTCGGATAGGGCCTCCGCCCGGATGAGGGTCCGCTGGCCGTGCGACTCCTTGTGGACGCGGTAGTGATGGTGGGCGAAGGCGGCGATCTGAGGAAGGTGGGTGATGCACAGGACCTGGTTCTTGGCCGCCAGGTCCCTCAGCCTGCGGCCCACTCGCTCCGCTGGTTTCCCGCCGACTCCCGAATCCACCTCGTCGAAGATCAGCGTGTGGGGGCCGGTCTGGGAACGGCAGGCGGTGAGGAGGGCCAGGAGGGTTCGGCTCAATTCGCCGCCGGAAGCCACCTTGGCGAGGGGTTTGAGCGGTTCTCCCGGATTGGCGGAGAAGAGGAATCTCACGTCTTCCAACCCTTCGGGCCTTGCCTGTTCCGGATTCGTGACGGGAAAAGGGGGAAGCTCCACCAGAAATCGCGCCTTTTCCAGGGCAAGTGGACGCAGCTCGGATTCCACTTCCTTGCCAAGGGTCCTGGCGGCTTCCAGGCGTGCCCCGGACAGGTCTTTGACCGCGAAGAGGTAGGTGTCGTATGCCCCGGATACGGCCAGGGCGGCAACCTCTGGATCGGCGCCCTCGCCCGAGAGGTGGCGATACTCCACCTCGAGCGCCTCGCGGTGGGAAAGAACCTCCGCGAGGGTTGGGCCGTACTTGCGCTTGAGGCGGTCCAGGTCCGCGAGGCGCGAGATGAGCCCTTCCAGCGCCTCGGGGTCGAAGGTGGTGGTGGAGGAGGCGCGCTCGGCCTCGGACGCGACCGCGCCGATGACGCCGGCGGATTCCCTGAGGTCCCTGACAAAGGGCATCCAGGAGGGGTCGACCTCCGCGAGGCTCTCCAGGTGCTTGACGGCTTCGATGACCCTGACCGCGGCGGCCTCCTCGCCGTCTCGCAGGAGGCTGGCCACCGCACTTGCATCCTCGGCGATCCTCCCCGCGTTCTGAAGGCGTGCTTTCTGGAGGAGGATTTCCTCCTCCTCGTCGTGTTTCGGACCGACGCGGTCGATCTCCTCCCGCTGGAATCGCAGCGTGTCGAGGCGCTGATCGCGCTCCGCGCGCGACCGCTGAAGGGAACGGAGTCGAGCCAGCGCCTCGCTCAGACTGGCGTGAGCATCGGCCGTGGCCTTGGCGTGCGGCGCGACTGACGGGAAGGCGTCAAGGATGGCCCGGTGCGATTCCTCGTCCAGGAGACTCTGGCTCTGGTGCTGGCCGTGGATCTGAACGAGCATGGCGCCAAGATCGCGCAGCTGGGCGAGGGTGACGGAGGCGCCGTTCACCGTGATGGCGTTTCGGCCCGCGCGCTGGACGCGGCGGCGGATGACGACGTCCCCGTCCGCCTTCATCCCCCAGTTTTCCAAAAGGCCATTGGCCTCCTGGGTTGTGCGCCCGGTTTGGAAAGTGGCTTCCACGGTGGCTTCGGTGGCCCCCGTTCGGACCATCTCCGATTCGGCGCGGTCGCCCGCCACGAGGCCCACCGCCTCCACGAGGATGGATTTGCCCGCCCCCGTTTCGCCCGTGAGGAGACAGAGCCCCTCGCCGAACTCCAGCTCAAGCGAGTCTATCAGCGCGAGGTTTTCGATCCGCAGGTGCGTCAGCATTGGGGAGATGCCGGGAGCGGGGAGCGGGGAGCGGGGAGAACGGAATAGGGAAAAGGAGGAACGGTATGCGGACGGGGCCGGAGTAAGGCCGAGAGCTTCTGCCTGAACGCGGGGAGAACACAGCCCATTAATCCGATCATGGCCTCCCCACTCCAGGCAACGGGTGATCTTCCCGTTTCCTCCGGCTCCCTACTTCCCGCTCCCCGCTCCCGCCTGCTAGAACCAGCAGGGGCCATAGCAGTCGGGCTGATTGGTGATTTTGGTCACTCCAGTGCCGTCCGCACGCATGATATAGATCTGGTAGCTCCCCGAACGGTTGCTGGAGAAGGCCAAAAACCGGCCGTCTGGACACCAGACTGGGGCCTCGTTGTCCCCGGCTCCATCAGTGAGCATGGCCACCTGGTTGGTGTTCAGGTCCAAGACGGCGATGTTGAAATGACCGTCCTTCATGGTGGCATAAGCGATTTTGTCCCCTCGGGGGGACCAGCTGGGTTGGTCGCACCGGCCACTTCCCTCGGGCGATATCCGGCGAACGTTTGCGCCGTCGCGGTCCATGACGTAGATCTGCGGAGACCCCGAGCGGTCCGAGGTGAAGGCGATCTGCTGGTCGTTGGGAGACCATGTGGGGGCCGTGTCGATGGCCCACGAGAAGGACAGGCGCGTGAGGTTCTTCCCGTCGGCCCCGATGGCCCAGATATCGGGGTTCCCTGCGCGCGACGAGCAGAAGGCAATGGTCTTGCCGTCGTGGGAGAACCGCGGGTTGGAGTTGAGGCCCTCCCCCTGGCCGTAGAGCTTGGTCCGCCGCCCCTGCCGGTCCAGCATGAAGAGTTCCTGGCGGTCCTTCAGGATGGAGGTGAAGACGATCCTGTCTCCCTTTGGGCTCACGTCGGGCGTGACGTTGAGAATGCCCATGGCGGTCAGGCGGAGGAGCCCGCGGCCGTCGTAATCGCAGAGGAAAATGTCTTCCGTATTGCCGAGGTGTGACGTGAAGAGGATCTGGCTGGTGGGGAAGCGGCCCGCTCCGAAGAGGTACTCGAGGATCACCGCAGAGAGGTTGTGGCCGAGGATGCGGGCGTCCTGGATCTGGCTCTTGATGCGCTTCCCCGTGACCATCTCCTTGCGCTTCACGTCGTAGAGGCGTCCTTCCAAGGTCAGCTGGCCCGCGGAGGAGTAGAGGGTCGTGAGGAGCAGGTAGTCCGCGGCCATGGCCTGCCAGGCCGTGTAGTCCACCTTGGCGTCGGAGAGGTTCATCCCCTGAAAGAGGGCCGGATCGACGATCTTGAAGTAACCGGAGAAGGTGAGGTCGGCCTGGACGGTCGACATCACTTCAATGGCCTGCGTGGAGGAGCCGGCGTCAGCCTTGCAGGGGGGAAGGGCGATACCGAGCTGGGTAAATCCGCTCTCCGTGATCTTACCGGTGATCTGCCCTCCGGCGGGGGCGGCGGGCGCGGAAGGCGATGGCGCCTGTGGGGGGGTAGAGGCGGGCGGTGTCGTCTGCGAGGCGAGCCCCTGCGAAAGGAGCACCGAGAGACCCAAACACAAGGCGTAAGCCGACAACCGTGAACAGACAACATTCCTCATAGGAGGCGTCCTCCGAGCAGTTCCTTGACCAGTGCCGGGTCGGGCGAGGGGATGACCGCCCAGTTGGTGAGGAGGCCTTTCTCGCCGATGATCATCTTCCCCGCCTCCACGGCGGCGCGCACGGCGGCCACCTCGCCCGTGAGAACACAGAAGGCCTTGCCGCCCAGGGCCATGGCGAGGCGGATCTCCAGAAGCCGAACCTCCGCCGCCTTGACCGCGGCGTCGGCTCCCTCGATCAGCGTGGCAACGTTGAAGGCCTCCAGGATACCCAGGGCCGCAACGGCATCGATGACGGATGATTGGGATATGGCGGGGAACACGTCGTCGTGCAGGTTGGGGATGACGATGCTGTCCGCCACGGTCTCGCGGCCCAGGGCTTCGCCCGCCGACACGGAGGCGTTGCAGGCCGCCACGTCGCCGCGCACGAGGACCATGTACTTGCCCGAGCAGATGGAGCGGCTCGTGAGGAGTTCCACGTCCGCGGCTTTCAGCATGATATCCGTGGCCTCGATGCCCTTGGCGATGGATGTGAGCTCCAGCAGGCCGATGGCGTTCCGAATGCGGGGCCCCTTGGCGCCTCGGGGCGCGGGGGGCTGAGTCCGCGCCTCATGCGCCGGCTCCTTCTTTCTGATGTTTAATGGACGGGCGCTCATCTGACCTCCACTCGGATCGCCCCGGCGGCCGCGATCGAGACGCGGCCCGCCATCGGCGAGAAGATCTTGGACGCGAGGGCCCCCTCGGGGATGTCCGCCAGGAGGGCGCCCGCCGACACCTGGCTCCCCGCCTTCACCACGGGCTGGGCTGGAACGCCCGCGTGCTGCTTTGTGGGGATGGTCAGGGTTCGCGGGCGGAGGTCCACCTTCTGGGCGAAGCGGTGGGGACCCATGAACCTCTCCAGGTCCAGACGTCGCACGAGCATTTTCGTGGGGGTCCTCCTGAAGTCGTACATACCGAGGGGTTCCACTTCTTCCTTCCGGGGCTTGATCCCGCCTGCCATGAGGGCGCGCTTGCTCTCCACCATCATCCGGAAGGGGTCAAGGTCCTCTGGGCAGGCATAGAGGGTGCAGAGGGCGCACTCGCAACAGTACAGGGCCGTTTCCTGCCAGGCCGTGGCCTGCTCCGCGGAGAACCCGATAGAGATCATGGCCCTGTGCGGCTTCACGTAGTGGCCCAGGAGGTCGCGCGGGCAGAAATCGGAACAGCGCATGCACTGGTCGCAGGTGTAGGCGATCTTGTGAACGGCCTGCGTGGCCCTCGCCTTGCGCTGGATGAGGGAGTGGCCGGCGGGGAGGACGAGGATACCCGATGTCGTCTTGGTCACGGGAGCCAGGAGGTCGTCGGTGACGTAGCCCATCATGGGGCCGTTGACGATGAAGCCCATGCCTTCCGTGGGGGCGCCGGCGGCGCGGAGGACATCCATCAGGCTCACACCGATGGGAACTTTGAAGTTCAGTATTTCCGGGACGGCTCCCGAGACGGTGAGCCACTTCTCCGTGACGGGCTTGCGCAGCCCCACGTTCAGGATCGTCTCCACGTTGCTCACGACGACCCCCACGTCCAGGGGGATGCCTCCCTTTGGGACGGCCCGGCCCGTCGTGTCGTAGACGAGGATGTGCTCGTCACCGGAGGGGTAGGTGTCCCTCAGGGGGCAAACGTCCACGCCACGGGGCAGCTCGTCGCGCAGGCGCTCCATGAGATCGCGGTGCTTGTCTTTGATGCCCACGAGGGTCCGGGTGGCACCCACGGCTTCGGCGCAGAGCATGAGGCCGGAGATGAAATCGGGGAGGGCCTCCTCCAGGATGGTCTGGTCCTTGTAGAGGAGGGGCTCGCATTCCGCCGCGTTCACGGCGAACGTGTCCGCCCTCGCCGACAGCTTCACGTGGGTCGGAAACCCCGCCCCACCGGCTCCCACGATGCCGCAGTCCCGCGCGATCCTGGCGGCCTCCGCCATGGCACCTCCCGAGATGCCAAGGTAGCAGGAGCAGAGGCCGAATTCAAGGAAGAAGGGGATGACAGAAGCTTCGCCGAACCTGGAGAGGGCCCGATGCCTTGTGGAGACACATTCCAAGGTGCATGCTAAATGCGCTGGATCGGAGCGAAGCGACGCCCGACCCAGAGGAGAGAGTCCCACCATGCGCATCATCACGCCTACGCGGATCATCTGGGCCGTCCTGACCTTCGTCTGGGGATCCACGTGGCTCTTCATCAAGGTGGGCCTCGGCGACCTTCCGCCCTTCACCTTCGCGGGGATCCGCTTCGTTATCGCCCTCGTTCCCCTGGCCCTGTTCCTCGTATCGCGCCGGGTCAGGTTCCCCAGGGATGCTTCCGATTGGATCCTGCTGGCCGGGACCGGGATCCTCACGTTCACCGTGGGCTACGGCCTCGTGTTCTGGGGCGAGCAGTACATCTCCTCGGGCCTCACCGCCATCCTCTACACGACGTACCCGCTTTTCGGCTCGATCTTCGCGAGTTGGATCATCCCCTCCGAACCCCTCCGGATGCGGCGGGTGGTGGGCGCGTTGCTCGGTCTGGGGGGCGTCGCCCTGATCTTCGCGGACCAGCTCCGGCTCTCCGGGTCCCTGGCTGTGTGGGGCGCCTTGGCGGTCCTGGTCTCGGCGGTGTCGGGGGCATTTTCGGGGGTCCTCCTGAAACACCGCGGGAGCCACCTCAACCCCTTCGTCGTGACCTTCGTGCAGATGGCCCTGGGAGGTCTGCCCCTGCTGGCCCTGGGGCTCGTAAAGGAGGGGAACCCGCTCCACCTCGCCTGGACGCCGAAGGCCCTCTTCAGCATCTTCTACCTGGCCATCGTGGGGACGACCGTCGCCTTCGTCCTATGGTACCGGCTCCTGCAGACCACGCAGGTGACCCGCGCTCAGTTCATGCCTGTTCTCAATACCCTGGTGGCGGTGGCCCTCGGATGGCTGGTGCTCGGGGAGAACTACGGGCTCAAAGGAGCGCTGGGGAGCGTGGCCATCCTCTCGGGCCTCCTCCTTGCCCTCTGGCGATCCCCGGCGCCTGCGCCCAGGTAGGAAGCCGGCGGTCGAAGCGGCTTCAAGGCCCTCCTTGTGGTAGTCTCACGGTTCTGAGGAGGCTTCATGCGCATCCACCTGATGGCGGTGGGAGGGACGGGCATGCTCGCCTTGGCCGGGCTGCTCAAGGCCCAGGGGCACGAGGTGACGGGATGCGACTTGGATCTCTACCCTCCCATGAGCGACTACGTGACGAAGTACGGCATCCCGACGCGGACCGGCTTCGATCCCTCTCACCTCCGTCCGCGCCCCGACCTCGTGGTCATAGGGAACGCCATCCACGCGGACAACGCCGAGGCGAAGGCGGTCTTGGACGAAGGCATCCCTTACCTCTCCATGGCGGAAGCCATCGGGCGATTCACCGTTGAGGGCAGGGAGAGTCTGGTTGTGGCGGGTACCCACGGCAAGACGACCACCACCGCCATCTGCGGCTACCTCCTCAAGGAGGCGGGCCTGAACCCCAACATGATCGTTGGCGGAGTGGCCAAGAACTACGACAGCTCCTTCCTCTGGGGAGGGGGCCGCTGGACGGTGCTGGAGGGGGACGAGTACGAAACGGCCTTCTTCGACAAGGGGCCCAAGTTTCTCCACTATGCCCCGTCCCTTCTCATCTTGGGCAACATCGAGATGGACCACCTGGACAACTTCAGAGACCTCGCGGCGCTGGAAACGGCGTTCCTCCGCCTCTTCGGCGTCGTGAGGCCTGAGGGGGTGATCCTGGCCGGAACCGAGTCGCCCTCCGTGGCCAAGCTCGTCCCCCTTATGGGCCGGCCGACCCTGAGCTACGGGCTGGAGGGT
>JAKAJA010000479.1 GCA_021814085.1 Acidobacteriota bacterium
GACGGAAGCCATGAACGAGGCGGGGGAGTTTTTCGAAGAGGAGCGTCTGGTTGCACTGGCGGCCTCCATCCTTGATCTTCCTTCGGATCAGATCCGGGACCGCATCCTCCAGGAGGTGGCCGAGTTCACCGGCCAGGCCCCCCAGACCGACGACATCACCCTCCTCATCGTCCGCGTGGAATGAGCGGGGAGAAGAAGTTTTGAGTTTTGGGTTTTGGGTTATGAGTTTGAAGGGCGAGACGCGAGACGCGAGACGTGAGCGGTAAGCGGAGTAGGAGCCACCTTTAGGTGGCGATTGTGCATCAGGCGCCATCGCGACCTGAAGGTCGCTCCCACAACATGAAAAGTGGCGGATTGCGAATTGAAGGGATAGAGCGAGACGCCAGACGCAAGACGCGAGCAGAAAATGTCCGTTAGCTATCAGCTATCGGCTTTCAACTATCAGCTTTTAGCTTTTAGCTTTTGACTTTTAACTCAAAACTCATAACTCAAAACTTGCTCTCATGCGTGTCTCTCATTCACGCCTGACGCCTTGCTCCTGACGCCTGCCCCCTGCCCCCTGCCGCTCCCTCCCTCACTCCACCCGGATGAGGCGCCCGCCTGGGAGCTGGGTCAGGAGGAGGTAGGTGGCGACGGACTTGCCGCGAAAGGCGGGGTGGCGTTCGAGCATGCGCCGGTAGGCCCGGAGCTGCGGCCCGTAAGATTCCAACATCTCCGACTCGAACGCCTCGGGTAGCACGTCCGCCGGGAACCGGCTGGTCTTGTAGTCCACGACCGCCACCTCGCCGGGTTTCACGATGAGGAGGTCCAGGCGCCCCACCATGACGGTCTCCTGCCCGTCGGATGACTCGAGGGGCCACTCCGAGCTGCATTCGGCGCCCTCCCTCAAGGCCGAGAAGGCATGATCCTCCCAGGCATCCCGGGCTTCGGCCAAGAGCGAAGGGGCCAGGCCGGACGCGGCGCGGGGCTCCACACCCTCGGCGCGCAGCGCCATGGCCACGCCTTCAGGACGCGGCAAGGGGTGTCCCACGGCAAGGGTTTCCAGAAGGCGGTGGATCACGACGCCGATGGCCTTCGCGGTCCCGTCGTCCTCGGCTTCCCGCTCGTCCTCGCCCGGCCGTGGCGCGTGGTCCTCTTCCCGGTCGAGCCGGTCCGAGGGGCTGCGCGTGAAGTAGGGCAGGGGGAACGACTCGAGGCGCTCCGCGGCCACTTCTGGGAAAGCCCGCCGCTCCACGGGTCTGCCCTTCTGGGGCTCCGGGCCCGCCAGCACTCGGACGTCAAATCCCAACTCTGCAAAACTGGGCACTGCTTCCCCACCCGCGCACGTCGCACTCAAGAGGAGGCCGAGGGGACTGCCGGCGGCCGCCGTGAGGGGCGTCTTCTCGTCCCGCTTCCCGCAGCCCGTGAGGGTTAGGGAGAGCCGGGCCCTCGTGACGGCCACGTAGAAGAGGCGCTTCACCTCCGCCTGCTCACGCTTCCTGGCGAGGTCCGCAAGGAGGTCGTGGCCCAGGCTCCTGCCCCTCCACCGGGCATCGCGCTCCATGGCCACGCAGAGGGCGCGCCCGCCGTTGGCCTCGGGAAGGGGCAGTAGGAGGTAGGGAGGCTTCTCCTGGCTGCCCGAGCGGCCGGGGCGGTAGCCGAGGTAGACGGCGAAGACGTGGTCGAACTCCAGGCCCTTGGCCTTGTGGATGGTCATGAGCTGGACGGGGCTCGCGGCGGCGGCGGGGTCGGGCGGCGTGTAGGCCTTCTCCAGCCTGTCCTCGATGAGGTCTATGGCCTCCTCCGCGGGGAGCCCGCCGCAGGCCTGCAGGAGGGACAGGTACTCCAGGGCGTTGCCCACGCCGTAGGTGTCGTACCGCGCGGCCGTGGCCTCAGGACCGCCGAGCTTCTCCCAGGCCCGCAGGAGGGTGGCGTGGTAGGCCTCCCGGCCGAAATCTCCGAGGGCGGGCTTGACCGCATCGGCGAACCTTTTGACCTCGGACAACTCCGAGACGAGGATGGCCTCCGACCAGCACCTGCCTCCCACCGCTTCCTGTTTGAGCGCGAGGAGCACCTCCTCACCCACGCGGCACCACGGGGCCCGGAGGGCGCACGCCCAGGCCGCGTCGTCGTAAGGACGGGCCAGAGCCTTGAAGAGAGCGTGGAGGTGGAAGACCTCGGGTTTGGCCGCGAGGTTCTCCCCCTCTACCATGCGCACGGGCACTTGCCGCGAGCGGAGGGCCGCCACGTAGAGGTCCAGCTGGGTTCGCCGGGGGATGAGAATGCCGATGGTGTCCGTGGGCTTTTGGCGGTGGAGGGCGGCCACCTCCGCGGCGACCCAGTCGGCCTCCGCCTGTTCTCGGCTTGCGGCTATCCCATCGCCCTCTTCCTCGTCGTCATCCTTCGCCGAAGGTGCCGTGAACACCACGAGGCGCGTCGCGGTGGGCTGGTCCGCTCCCGCAGCCGCCGCCTCTCCCACATTCGTCGCCGCGGGGTCCCCCGCGCCGAAACTCACCTCGTCGTGGTCCCGGACGGGGTCCGCCATGACGCGCTCGAAGAGGGCGTTGGTGAAGCGCACGAGGCGGTGCGCCGAACGGAAGTTGGAGGTGAGGTGGATCTCCTCGCCGAAGGTGAAGGGGCCCTCGCCCTCGCGGGGGATGCCCGCCTCCCGCATCTCGTCGAAGAGGGCCACCTCGGCCCCGCGGAATCGGTA
>JAKAJA010000480.1 GCA_021814085.1 Acidobacteriota bacterium
CTCAGCCCCTGGGGGTTCCCCTACTGCGTCATGGAGTACCTCGACGGCTCGACGCTTCGCCAGGAGATCGGGCGCAGGGGAGGGGACCCTTCCTTGAGATCGTGGGCCCCCGTCCTCAGGGACGTGGCGGCGGCCCTCACACACGCCCACGCCCTGGGCATCATCCACCGCGACCTGAAGCCCGAGAATATTTTCATCGCGCGCTTCGGGAACTCGGCCGTCGGGAAGGTTCTCGACTTCGGCATCGCCAAGATTCTCGGGGCCGGCCAGGACACGGGCAGCATCACCGCCACGGGGTCCGTCATCGGGACGCCCAACTACCTGGCCCCGGAGCAGATTCTCGGACAGGAGGTGGGACCCTTCACGGACCAGTACGCCCTGGCCCTCATCGTGGCGGAGCTGTCGTCGGGAAGGGCGGTCCGCGCTGGGAAGACCTTCGGGGAGATCTGCGCCAAGGATATCCACCGGCCCCTGCCCGAGCAAGTGCTTCTGGATACGTCAGCCCCGGCGGAGGTCATGAATGCCTTGAGGCGGGCCACCCTCCCCGACCCGAAGGATCGCTTCCCGGACATCGCTCGATTTATGGCCGCTTTGGGAATGGGCGGAGGAGACGCGGCCGTGGCCTCGGCCCTGGCCGGGGCGGTCCCCGAAACGGCGCAGATGACCACACCCGCGGCATCGAGGCCCAAGGCGCTCCCCGAACCCGCACCTCCCCCTCCAGCTCCCGAGCCCCCTCTTCCGGGTGTGACCTCTCCCCGTAAAGTCTTCCGGCCCCTCCTCCAGTGGGGCGCCGTGGCCCTTGGCGCTCTCGCTGTCGCCGTGGCGCTGATCGGGCGCTTCTGGCACTCCCCCCGCTCCAAGGCCACCGCCGAATCCCCCCCCGCGGCGATCTTGGAGAAACTCAGGGACGTGGCCGTGCCGGCCGACGCGGACCGCCTCCTGACGCGGGAGCAGGACACCCTTGTGATCGAGGGGGCCGGGTGTGTGTACCTCCTGACCCCCGCCGCCTCCCAAGCCCCGGCGCGAGTTCCTCTCGGCCCGGGCCAGAAGGTGATGGGAGCCCTTCCCTCGGGGGCGGTTCTCTTCCAGGACGGCCCGAGGTTGGTGGCGAAGGACCTCCTGGACAACAAAGAAACGGTGCTGGCCGCCAAACTTCCGGCGGCGGAGCGCCTGGAGATTTCGCCGGACGGGAGGCTCCTGGCCTGCTTCTCCGAGGAGAAGGTGACCCTCTTCAGTCTTGATGGGGGAGAGTGCAGCAAGCGCCTCGATGTGTCTCGGGAGAAGGGACGTCTCTGGGACGCAATGATCACGGGCGCCTACCTCATTTGGCTGGAGGGGGATCGCCTCAAGGCCCTTCGCCTGGACACGGGCAAGCTGGCCCTGGATGTCCCCTTCGACTCGCCGGACACGGGAGCCATCGCCGTGCAGGACCAGCTGGGCCTGCTGGCGGTGGGAGGCCGGCAGGACGCCGTCACCCTCTACGGCCTGAACCAGGGCAAGGTCCTGGCCTCCATCCCCAGCCGGGGGGATGTGGGGGTGCTCCGGTTCCTCCCCGACGCGCCAACCCTCCTCATAGGGAGCGAGTGGGGCCTTCGCCTCTGGCGCCCAGAAAAAGGCGTGGTTTCGACCTGGGGGGACTCGGGCGACCCCATCTGCTCGGCCCTTTTCGATGGCATCCATCTGGCGGCCCTCGACAGGGTTCACCACCAGCTGCACCTCTTTGCCTACAGAGACCTGCCCGTGGGCAAGAGGGTGGAACTCTCCAAGAAAGACATCTGGGCCCTCGCCGCGGAACCAGGCACCGGCCGGATCTTCGCGGGAGGGGCGGACGGCAACCTCTACGCGTGTGACTTGGCCTCGGGCCGCGTGGAGACGAAGACCCTCCACACCCAGGGCATCACGAGCATGGCCCTCCAGGGGGCCAATCTGGCCACGTGCTCCGACGACAAGACCATCGCCGTGTGGAAGCTGCCCGGCCTGGAGCTGACCTGGCGAAGCAAGGCCCACGCCTTCCTCGTGAACGCCCTCTGCCTGGGCGGCGACCCGCCTTCCCTCTGGTCTTCCTCCTCCGACGGAAGCGTGAAGCGGTGGAGCTGGCCGCAGCTGGAGGACCGAGAAGAACTATCGGTAGGGAAGCTCACGGGTTCTCCCAAGGCCCTCCACGCCATCTGGGCCTCTTCCGATGGGAACCTTGTCCTGGTGGGCACTTGGAAGGGCAGCCTCCTCGTCATGAGACGGGGCGGCAAGGACGGTTGGGAGGTGAAGGAGTACAAGATCCCATCCCAGGTCATCTACTCCATGGCACCGATGCCCGACATCCAGGCCGTCCTCATGGTGGGAATTTACAAGATCCCGGGGCTCTTCGTCTTCGATTTGAAAGAGGGGCGATTCGGCCACCTGGACAATCTGGACTGCTGGAGCGCCATCGCCGCGGTGGCCTCGCCCGACGGCCGGGGAGCCTGGGTCCTCGGGGACGGAACCCTCATGCAGTACCGCTTTGCGCGGGACGGGGCGGGGGACCTGACCTATTCCGTGGGTGCCCGGTTCAATACGGAGCTGGGGACCATGTCCGCCGCCACATTTCAAACAAGCCGGAACCGGCTGGTCCTCGGCGACGGCGACGGAGGCATCCGGACCCTCGGTCCGGAGGGGCTGGATGTGCCGGCATTCGTAACGGAGAAGGTCCTCT
>JAKAJA010000481.1 GCA_021814085.1 Acidobacteriota bacterium
GTCGCGGAGGCGTGCCTCCGGGCCGTGGGGAAATAGCCCGGGCTTGCGTCCGCCCTAGGTCATTCAGGTTCCTACGAGAATTTGGGTCGGGAACGCACCGCCGGGGCCGGGCCACCTGCGTCGTCGGCCCTCGGCGTGCAAGTCCTCAACGTACGTTACAAGTACGATTCCGGCTTGCCCGCCTCGATCTTCTCGCATCTGACCCGACCGCGGCGGAATGCGCCCTCCCGACCCAAACAAGGCGTCGTGCTAGAACGACCGATGGCGAAGATAATCGTCAGCATCGGTCGCGGCGGGACGCCGCCTCCCCCCTCTCGGGCGATCCCTTGCAACCGAGTGGACCGTGCATCGGCGGGAGCCCGGGTATCGCCCCCGCCCGTTGGCGTGTCGGCGGGCTCGTGCTAGCCTATCCCCGAAGAATGCCATAGGAGGCGGACCCATGGGCATGAAGGAGCAGTTGCAGGCCATCGTGAAGGCCCATGGGGCCAGCAGGGAGGGCCTGGGGCAGGGCGCCAAGGTGCTCGCGGAGGCCGTCGCCCAAAGCCTCAAGGTAAAGAGCGACGAAGTGGCCATCATGCTCCTGAACACTTCGGGGCAGACCCTCGTTTTCGTTTGGCCCCCGCCCCTCTTCGACGGCCACGCGGCATTCCCCGCGGCGCACAAGACCGCCATCGCCTCCTCCATCCTCGCCACCATGAAGGGGAAGGTGGACAACAAGATGGCCGAGAGCAAACACCTCAAATTTTACGAGCTGGTAAAAGGGATGGAGACGAGCAAGCTGCCCATCCAGAAAATGGTCGCCCTCCCTCTATTCGTTGGGGACAGGAAGCTCGGGGTTGTGGAAGTGTCCCGCAAGGGGAAGTCCCCCGACGAGGCTGGCCCCAACTTCACCCCCGAGGATGCTCAAGCGCTCGTGGCCCTCTGCAAGGAGGCCTCCCCCTTCCTCGGCCAACTCGTGCCCGATCCGTTCCTGTGAACCCATCCCCGCACGACCGGCGGGGCTCCCGCGCCATGCCTGAACCCGTGGACCCGCGAACTTTCCGCGATCCCGCTTCATGGCTCTCTGGGCAGGCCGTCACCCTCACCGTGTCGGGGATCTCCATGGTGCCCTTCCTCTTGGATGGTGACCGGGTCGACGTGGTGAGCGCCGGGCCCTCCGAGATGGCGGCCGGCGATCTCCTCGTCTTCCTCCGGGGCGAAGAGGTAGTCGTGCACCGCTTCCTCGCGGCGCGGAAGGGCCTCTTTCTGGAAAAGGGAGACGCCCAGAGCAGGGGCAACTGGGCCCCTTGGCCCGCAGGGTTCGGCCGGGCCGTTGCCTTGTGGCGGGGCGGGGAGCGCCTCGACCTCCAGCGGCCCCCATGGCCCCTGCAGATGGCGGCCCTGGGCCGTGCCCACCTGCGCGGCCACCGCCTGAACGAACTGGCGCAGGCCCTGCCGGGATCATTTGCGCGCCGCCTCTTCCTCGGCCTCTGCCGCCGGTCCGGGCTCCTCCCGGGCTGACCTGCTGTTGGCCCGATCCGGGCTCCGCCACCCGCCGCCGGAATTGCCAACTAACCCCTAAAGTAGTAGTATTCAGGGTTTTAGGAGGTACGCCGTGAGCGCCGATTGGAAAGACACCCTGAACCTGCCCAAGACCGATTTCCCCATGAAAGCCAACCTCACCCAGAAGGAGCCCGCGCAGATCGAGGCCTGGGAGAAGGCGGGAATTTACGGGCAGATTCTGGCTTCCAAGGATGGTGCGCCGGTCTTCTCTTTCCACGACGGCCCGCCCTACGCCAACGGTCCCATCCACATCGGGCACGCCCTCAACAAGATCCTCAAGGACTTCGTCATCAAGTCCAAGTCCATGGAGGGATTCAAGGTCACCTACCGGCCCGGCTGGGACTGCCACGGCCTCCCCATCGAGCTCCAGATCGAAAAGGAGAAGGGGCGCAGGGTCAGGGACGAGGACGTGCACACCTTCCGCCGCCTCTGCCGCGAGTACGCCGAGAAATACATCCAGATGCAGCGCAAGGACTTCATCCGGCTGGGCGTCTTCGGCGACTGGGAGAACCCCTACAAGACCATGGATTACGGCTACGAGGCGGCCACCGCCCGGGCCTTCATGGACTGCTTCCTCAAGGGCTACGTGTACAAGGGCATGAAATCGGTCCAGTGGTGCATCCACTGCGAGACGGCCCTGGCGGAGGCGGAAGTGGAGTACGGGGAGCACACCTCGCCCACCATCACCGTCAAGTTCGCCCTCGCGCCCGGACAGGAAGGCCGGCTGCCCGCCGGGCTGAGAGCGGAGAAGACCTTCGCGGTCATCTGGACCACGACCCCCTGGACCCTCCCCGCCAACCTCGCCATCGCCTTCCACCCGGCCTTCACCTACGTGGGCGTGAAATGCGGCGAGGAGACCTATATCGTGGCCGAGGATCTCCTTCCCGCGTTTCTCAAGGACACGGGCCTTCCGGGCGATGTGGTGGCCAAGTTCAAGGGCGCCGAGCTGGACAGGATCGCTTTCCGCCATCCCTTCATCGACCGGGACTCCCTGGGCATCCTAGCGGACTACGTCACGTCGGACACGGGCACGGGGTGCGTGCACACGGCCCCGGGCCACGGGCAGGACGACTACATCTCGGGCGTACGGTACGGCCTGCCCATCCTCTCCCCCGTGGACCCACGGGGCACCTTCGAGCCGGAC
>JAKAJA010000023.1 GCA_021814085.1 Acidobacteriota bacterium
CTTTGCCGTCCACATGGAGGATGCGCCGCTGGTTGGGAGCCTGAGCCGCGCCTGCTATGCGCCGTGCGAGGGCGCGTGCACGAGAGGCGGTCTGGAAGGCCCGCTTTCCATCCGCGGCATTAAGCGTTTCATGGTTGACCACTATTACGCGTCGCACCCTGTGCCCGAATACGGTCCGGCCGAGAAACGTTCGGGCAAGAAGGTCGCGATTGTAGGCTCTGGCCCCGCCGGCCTCTCGGCTGCCTATTTCCTGGCCAAGGAGGGCCACGACGTCTGCATCTTTGAAGCAGCGCCCGAGGCGGGGGGTATGTTGCGCTATGGCATCCCCGCCTACCGTTTGCCCAAGGAGCTCGTGGACCGCGATATTCTCAATGTAACCGCGCTCGGGGTGACGATCAAGACCAACCATCCGGTATCTTCGGCCAAAGATCTTCTGGGGCAGGGGTTCGACGCGGTCTTTTTCTCCGTGGGCACGCGTGAAAACCAGAAGATGGGAATCCAAGGAGAGGACCTCCACGGCGTCATGGCGTGCATGGATTTTCTGAGCGCCGGCAACAGCGGCCAGGTTCCGAATCTGGCTCGCCAGACGGTGGTCGTGGCCGGTGGAGGCAATTCGGCCATAGATCCGGCGCGGTTGGCGCTGCGCTTGGGCGCCGCCAAGGTGATCATCATGTACCGCCGAAGCCGCCAGGAGATGCCGGCCCACGAGTGGGAAGTAAAGGCCGCTCTCGAAGAGGGCGTCGAGTTGCAAGAACTCCTCACGCCCATTCGGTTTATCGGAGAAGCAGGTTGTCTCAAGGCCATCGAGGTGCAGTCCATGCGCCTTGGCGAGCCTGACGCCAGCGGCCGGCGGCGGCCGGTTCCGGTCGAAGGCTCAGAGCGCACGGTTCCCGCGGATATCGTCGTGATGTCCATCGGCCTCAAACCGAGCACATCCCCCTTCAGCGGGGAGTTGGCGCTGAACAAGAATGGCACGGTGGTTGTCAATTCAGAGACCCTTCAGACCTCCGCACCCAACATTTTCGCTGGGGGCGATGCCGTGACAGGGCCTTCAATGATCGTCCAGGCCATAGGCCAGGGCCATAGGGCGGCTTTTTACATAGACCGCTACCTTCGAGGCGAGGATCTCGGCGAGGTTGTTTTCAACGGCCGCCTTCCCGTCATGGACAAGGCCGCGGTGCTCAACCGGGAAGCGGGCGTTACACACCGGAAGCGCTCCGTTCTTCGCGAACTCCCACCTGCGGATCGGATCCGTGCACTCGTGGAAGTCGAACAGGGATTCACCGAGGATCAGGCCCGGGCCGAAGCGTCCCGCTGCCTAGACTGCGGCGTTTGCAGCGAGTGCCACGCGTGCATCCGCGCTTGCCCCGCCGGAGCTATTGACTTCAGCTTGAGGGACCAGGCCATGGAGATCGAGGCCGGAGCGGTCATCACGGCGACCGGGTTCAATCTCTTCAACGCCAGGGCCAAAAAAGGTTACGGGTACGGCCGGTACCCAAATGTCATCGACGCCATGCAGATGGACCGGATTCTCGCTCCGACGAGGCCCTACAACGCGGTGCTCCGTCCCTCCGACGGCAAGGTCCCCAACAACATCGCCTACGTGCTCTGCACGGGCTCCCGAGATTGCACCCTCGACAACCGCCTGTGCTCCCGCGTCTGCTGCATGTATTCCCTCAAGCAGGCCCAGCTCATCATGGGCGCCGTGCCCCTGGCGGACATCACGATCTACTACATAGACATCCGGGCCTTTGGCAAAGGCTACGAGGAGTTTTTCCAGCAGGCCAAAGACATGGGGGTCATGTTTGTGAAGGGGAAGGTCGCTGAAATTCAGGAGCAAAAGAACGGGGACCTCACGCTCTTCTATGAAGACATCGAGGGGGGCGGCGGACGGAAGCAAGCGAGCCACGACTTGGCCGTGCTCTCCGTGGGCCTCCTCGCCAACCCTGATCCCGCGGCGCTGTTTGCCGGCGGGCTGCTTCACATGGATCCTTTCCATTATGTTCTGGAGCCCGAGGAGGACTTGGACCCTGGAAAGACAAGCATTCCCGGCGTCTTCGTGGCGGGGACTTCAGCCGCCATCCGGGACATCCCCGACACCATCCTGCACGCCGGCGCGGCGGCGGCTCAAGCTGCGGCCTACGTTCAGCGGGGGAGGAGCCTCCGATGAGTGGCGAGAAAAAGAAAATCGGTGTTTTCATCTGCCACTGCGGTGGAAATATCTCCGATTATGTGGACGTGGAAAAGGTCCGCGAGGAGGCCGAGAAGGAGCCGGGGGTGGTGCTGGCCAAGACCACCATGTTTGCCTGCTCCGACGCGGCCCAGCAGGAGATGATAGAGGCGATTCAGAAGGAAAACCTCGATGGCATCGTCGTCGCGTCTTGTTCCCCTAAGCTTCACCTTTATACGTTTCGCGCCATGGCCGAGCGGGCAGGGCTCAACCAGTACCGCTATACGCAGGTGAACCTGCGCGAGCAGTGCTCCTGGAGCCATCGCGACGACAAAGAGGGGGCGACCACGAAAGGGGCGTCCCTGGTGAGGGCTGGCATCGCCAAGGTGCGCCTAAGCGAATCGCTAGAAAATTCCCGGGTGGATACGCTGCCCGCCGTGCTTGTGGTTGGCGCCGGCGTGGCCGGAATGCGGGCAGCGCTGGCCTTAGCCGACCTGGGATTATCCGTCCACATCGTGGAGACGGAGAATGAGCCCGGGGGTTGGACGGCCAAGCTGGGTCCGGCCTTCCCTAGCAACCGGGACGGGGCCGAATTGGTTCGAAACCTCAGGGAAGCCATACAGACAAGGCAAAACATCGCACTCTACACGGGCGCACACGTTGCCGAAAAGAGTGGGAGCGTGGGCCAGTTCTCGGTAAGGGTGCGCCTTTCCTCCGGCGAGAGCCTCCAGCTCAAGGTCGGCGCCGTCATCATCGCCACCGGGTTCGACGCCTACGCCCCAGCCAAGGGCGAGTTCGGCTACGGTCTCCCCGGCGTCCTGACGCTGCCTGAATTCAGACACATGCTCAAGACGGCCAGAGGGCCGCTCGTGTTCAATGGCCGGAGGCTCGGCACCGTGGCCTACCTCTACTGCGTGGGCAGCCGCCAGGAGCCGGACGAAGGCCACCCGAACGCGCACACATACTGCAGCCGCACCTGCTGCGCCGCCGCGGTGCACACGGCCCTCCTGGTGAACGGGCTGGATCCGGAGGTGAACCAGTACCACCTTTTTAGGGACATGCGCACCTACGGCAAGAACGAACTGCTCTACGAGGAGGCGGGCCGCAAGGGTTCCGTCTTCGTGAGGTGGGATCCCGGCGATCCGCCGGAGGTCCAGGAGGAGAAGGGACGCATGATGGTCCGCGTGGCGGACCTCCTTGACGCGGGGGAACGCATAGAGATTCCCGCCGACCTCGTCGTGCTGGTGACCGGGATGGTCCCACGGCCCAACCAAGATCTCGTCCACGTTTTTAAACTGCCACTGGGAAAGGACGGCTTCTTCAATGAAATCCACCCCAAACTGAGGCCCGTGGAGACGGTGATTAGCGGCGTCTTCATCGCCGGTGCCTCCCAGAGCCCCAAGACGATCGCCGAAAGCGTGGCCTCCTCCCTCGCGGCCGTCAGCAAGAGCGCGGCTTTGCTCCTCAAGGGCTATGTGGAGTTGGAGCCCTTCGTCGCCCGCGTGGACACGGCCCGTTGCACCGGCTGTAATGAATGTCTGGCGGCGTGCCCCTATGACGCCCTCGAAAAAACCACCGAAGACGGGCGGCAGGCCGTGCGCGTCGCCGCGTCCCTGTGTAAGGGCGGCGGTGCGTGCGTGCCGGTCTGTCCCGAAGGCGCCATTGATCTCCTCGGGTACAGCGACAGCGAGGTCACGGAGATGATTGACGCCCTCGCAAGGGAGGCGGTCCATGCCTGAAATCATCCGGAGCCAAAGAGAAGTCCGCAGAAACGCCTTCGTGATGCGGCAGCAGATCGCTGCCCTCCTCCGGCAGCAGCCCAGGACCGTCCCCGCCCTAGCGGAGGCCCTTCATGCGCCTGCCCAGCAAGTCATGATTTGGCTCATGGCCATGCTCCGCTACAAGGAAGTGGATGCCGCCGGGAAGCCTGACAAAGAGGGCTATTTCACCTATACCCTCAAGGAGGCCCAGCCGTGACCGCGAGAGTGGATCCAAACCTTCACAGGGAAATCGCGCGATTCGGGGGACACGACGTGGATCTCTGCATGAACTGCGGAAACTGCACGGCGATCTGCCCCCTTTCCGAGGAGTCGGGCGGTTCCTTCCCCAGGCGGGTGATCCACCTGCTGCAGGTGGGGCGGACCGAAAAACTGATGCAGACCGTGGATCCCTGGCTCTGCTACTACTGCGGGGAGTGCTCCGAAAGCTGCCCCCGCGACGCCAACCCGGGCGAAACCATGATGGCCACCCGCCGCTACTTGACAGCTCGGTACGACTGGACCGGCCTAGCCGGCCTCTTCTACAGGTCCGCGGCGGCGGAGATCGCCGCGCTCGCCCTCGTGGGGCTCTTCGTCGCGGCCCTTTTCGTCCTCTTTCACGGCCCGGTGATCACCGGGCACGTGGAGCTTAACACCTTTGCTCCGGTCCATTGGGTCGAGCTCGGCGACCTGGTGATGGCCGCAGCGCTCACCTTCTTCCTTTTGACCAACGCCGCTCGAATGGCTTGGATGTTCATGGGAGGGACGGAGATGTTCAAGATCTCGCCGGCCGTGTACTTGCGGCAGGTCCCCGTTTTCCTCTCGCATTTTTTCACGCAGAAGCGATGGCGCCGATGCGGCTCAGGGGGGAGCCAGAAACGGTGGCTGACACACGTCATCCTCGTGAGCGGCTATCTCAGCATGCTCACGCTGGTGCTCGTCCTTCTGCGGTGGTTTCAAACCGATCGGGTGTACGCCGTTTACAATCCCCAGCGGCTCTGGGGCTACTACGCCACCGCCGCCCTTTTGTACGGCACGGTGAATTTCATGGTTTCCCGCTGGCGCAAGGCAGACCCGATGCACCGGTTCAGCGAGGCGAGCGACTGGATCTTCCTGGTCATGCTCTTTCTCACGGCCCTCACGGGCATCGTCATGCACGCGCTGAGGATCGCCGGCCTTCCTATGGCCACCTACATCGCCTATGTGATTCACCTGGCCATCGCGGTGCCGATGCTGGTCGTGGAAGTGCCTTTCGGAAAGTGGGCACACCTCTTCTACCGGCCGTTGGCCCTCTACCTCACGTCAGTCAAGGAGGCTGGGGCCTCGCGGGTGAAAGCGCCCGTGGAGGCCGCGGCCTAATCCGCGGACATCGTTTGCAACGGGGGAATATCCATGCCGGAAAACGAAGAGCAGCAACAGACGGAGAAACTCGTCATCATCGCCACGCATGGGGGCGAAGACCCGGAGCGGGCAAGCCTTCCCTTCGTGGCGGCCAACGCGGCCCTCGCCATGGACGTGGAGGCGGTGGTCATCCTCCAAGGCACGGCGGTGACCCTGGCGAAGAAAGGGTGCTATGAGCACGTCTTCTCCGCGGGCCTTCCGCCCCTAAAAGAACTGGTGGATTCCTTCATTCAACTGGGCGGGACCCTGTTGGTCTGTACGCCGTGCATCAACGAACGCAAAATTACCAAGGACATGCTGGTGGAAAATGCCCAGCCCGTCAAAGCGGCCCGGGTCGTCACCGAAGTGCTCGAAGCCAAGGCCACGCTGAACTATTGAGCCGGGAAGGAGAAGGCTATGTCCGTCATCGCCATTTCAAGGGGCTCCCTGAGAGCCGCCACGAAGCTGGCCGAGGGCCTCAGTTCCAAATTGCAAAGCGCCGTCATCAGCCGTGAGCAGGTGTTGGAGGCCGCCGAACGGTACGGAATCGGCGAGACCGGCCTTGAATTGAGGCACATCATGGCCCAGCACCCGCCGGGGTTCTGGGAAAATTACGCGGATGCGCGCAAACACTACCTTGCCTGTTTTAAGGCGGCGCTGTTTGACTTCGTCCTAGAAGGCCCGTGCATCTACCATGGCAACCTCGCCCATATTCTCTTGAGCGATGTCCCCTTCGTGCTGAGGGTGAGAGTGAACGCGCCCATGGAGAATCGCCTTGAGGCCATGATGGCCGAGCTGGGCGTGTCAAGGCATGACGCCGTCCGCCGAATCGAGGCCATCGACAAGGAAAGAAAACGGTGGACTGAATTCCTCTACGATGTGGACGTGATGAACCCGGTCCAGTTCGATGTCGTGCTGAACCTTAGCCGCATGACCATCCAGGACGGCGTCGAGATGGTCGCCTCCGCGGTGAATAAGGACCAGTTCCGCCGTACCGGGGAATCCCTCAAGGCCGTAAGGGATGTGCGTTTGGCGACAGTTGCCGAAACCCTGCTGATGCGCCATCCCGATACCTACGGACTCGATCTTGGTGTGACGGCCAATTCCGCCAAGGGCTCGTTGGCTGTGGCCGGGCGCTTCCCGGCGGGCGACGCCAAGGTCATCGAATCGCAGATTCGCACCGCGCTCTCCGGCTTCCGAGAGATCGAGCACGTGGAGACGCGCATCGAAATCGGATAGCCCCCTTGGACCAGTGTTGGGAGGCAAGCCATGGCCGATCCGGACAAGCTGCTGTTCATCTTCACCGCCGCGGGAGACCGCGCCGAAGACGCGGTGACGGGCTTCACCCTCGCCACCGTAAGCCTCTCCATGGGCAGCGATGTGGCCGTCGTGCTGCTTGGGTACGGCACCCTGCTCGCGAAGAAGGGTTACCCGGAGACGGTGCACGCCGCCGAGAGGCAGCCGTTCAAGAAGCTCTTGACGGGATTCCTCGAAGACGGCGGCAGGGTGCTCTGCTGCATGCCATGCATCAAAGGAAGAAAGATGGATCCCGGTGACCTCGTCGAGGGCGTGGAGGCGGTGACGGCCGTGCGGGTCAGCGAGGAGATCGCGGCTGCCGGCAAGGTGATCTCCTTCTAATCACCCCAAGGGGCTCGGCATCACTAAACCGGCGCGGCCGGAGAAGGGCCGTTGAAATCGCCTCGCCCAAAGAAAGGAACCTCTCATGGAATCCGTGGCTCTGACATCACCTGCGACTGGCGATTCGATGGCTGTCCTACAAAAGCGAGTAGAGGAACTTGAGGACAAGGTGGAAGCGCTCTCGGCGAATACGCCGGAAGACAACCTATCCATGGTCGTCATGAGCGGGGATCTTGATCATATTCTGGCCGCCTTCGTCATTGCCACCGGCGCTTCGGCCATGTATGAGAAGGTCACCATGTTCTTCACCTTCTGGTCCATCCAAGCGCTGCGCGATCCCCTAAAGCGTTCTCCGCCGAAGGACTTTATGGGCCGCCTCTTTTCATGGATGCTCCCCAAGGGAGCGCCCGCGCTTAAGCTATCTAAAATGAACATGGGCGGGCTGGGTACTGACATGCTCAAGAGGCTCATGAAAAAAAACAATGTGTTGAGCTTGGAGGAACTTCTCCGCCGCACCGCGGATGCTGGCGTGCAGATCTATATCTGCCAAATGAGCATGGATCTGATGGGTCTGAAGCTTGATGAGATGATTGACTATCCCAATCTGAAGCTCGCCGGGGTGGCTACGTTTCTGGCCGCCGCGGGCACAAGCAAGGTCTCTCTCTTTATTTGAATCGTGGTGAAGCACGGTGCCAGGCGGAGATCGCCCCAATCTGACCGCCTGCCACGGTAAGGCCTTGGGGCCAGAGTACTCCGGCGAGGCTTCACGAGTAGGAGATCGCGATGAAAGAATGGCAATCCCTGGACGATGTTTTGGACTTCGCCATCGGCGAAGAAGAGGCCGCGGCTCGCTTCTACGAGGAGCTATCCGCAACCGTGAAGGGCCCGCATATGCGCAAGCTGTTCCTGGACTTCGCGGACGAGGAAAAAGGGCACAAAGCCAGGCTCATGAAGGTTAAAGAAGGACGCGTGACGCTCTCCTCCCGGAGCAAGGTGAGCGATCTGAAGATTGGGGACTACTTGGTGGATCCCGCTCCGGGTGCCGACATGGACTACCAGCAGGCGCTGGCCTTGGCGATGAAGAAGGAAAAGGCGGCGTTCAAGCTCTACACCCATATGGCCGAGGCGGTGAAAGGTACTGCCCTCCGGGAGACGTTCCTGGGGCTCGCACAAGAGGAAGCCAAGCACAAGCTTCGCTTCGAGCTGGAATACGACGATGAAATCTTGCGCGAGAACTAGCGGTCTGTCTTGCGACGCTAGCCCTGCTCGATCCCCGGATCAACCCTGTTGGGCGGGGCCTTTTTAAGGCCGGAGCGCCACACCGGCCTCCCTCCCGGTCCATCCGGGGTACTTGACAAACGCTGCAAGAGAACATATGTTCATATCTGAGGTCGCGACCCCTTGATGGATGCTTTTACTTATGGAGGTACGACATGAGACAGGATAGGAGCTCAAGCGGCCGGTTTGGCTACGGCGGGTGCAACATTTCCAGCCCGGGCGAGGCTCGCGGGGTGGGCCAGGGCGGTCCTCCCTGGGGCGGTGGCCAGGGCCATTGCTGGGGCGGTGCGAGGAACGCTGGCTCTCGGGCCAACGAGCCTGTGCGCGAGCCAGGTTCGGACGTCCGCAGAGGCGGTTTGGCCGAGTGGGCGGACACGCTTGAGAAGCGGATGAGGGCCTTGGAAGAGCGCCTGATGGGAACGCCTCCCACCACGCCGTAACGCTCTTGGACGCTACCAAGGCAGGGACAAGGGAGGGAGTGCCATGCGGCGCGCGCGGCAGATTTACTACGATGGCTTTTCCGCCATGTACGACCGCTTCGTGGCCATGCACTCAGGCGATAGCCAACGGCGAGTGCGGGAGTTTCTGGCGGACCTGTTGCCCGTTGTCCATGGCGGTGCAGTCCTGGATCTCTGCACCGGGACGGGCTCTCTCCTCCCCTACCTCGCTCAGAGAGTTGGTCCCTCGGGACGCGTGGCGGCCCTGGACTTTTCCAGGGGAATGCTGAGGCAAGGGCGGCGCAAGACCAAGGATCGGTGCAACCTCCTGCTGGTTCAGGGGGACGCCGAAAATCTGCCCTTCGCCGCCGGATCCTTCGCTGCCGTTACCTGCTCGCACGCCTTCTACGAACTTAAGGGAGAGACTCGCGAACAAGCCCTTCGGGAGATCGGACGCGTGCTCGCACCAGGAGGAATCTTCTTTATGATGGAGCACGATCTCCCCGAGCGCCCCCTGGTCCGCCTCCTGTTCTATCTGCGCCTCGCGGTAGCCGGAGCTGGCCGTGTTCGAGGGTTTCTGCGTCAGGAACGGGCGTTGCTTGAGAGGCACTTCTCAAGGGTCGAAAAGGTTCTCTCTCCCACGGGACGATCCAAAGTGATGCTGTGCCAAAAGTGAGGGGCGCAAGCTCGCGCTGGGGCCGCCGGAGAGGATAAGGAGGGGGATGCAAAGCGATGCCCAAGATCGAATCCTTCGAAAAACACGCCGAGGCCTATGACGCTTGGTTCGATGACCACCCGTGGGCCTTTCGCTCCGAGGTGGCCGCCCTGCAGCGATTCTGGCCTGAGCAGGGTATGGGGTTGGAAGTGGGAGCCGGCACGGGACGATTTGCGAAGGCTCTTGGCGTTTCTTGGGGCGTGGAGCCCTCGCCCGCCATGCGGACATTGGCACGGCGCCGCGGGATCGAGGTCCTCAGCGGCACCGCCGAGGCGCTCCCCTTTGAGGACAAGCACTTCGACGCGGTATTGATGGTGACTACCCTATGCTTCCTCGACGATCCAGACCGCGCCATCGCCGAAAGCAGGCGAGTACTCAAGGCGCACGGTTTGCTTGTAGTGGGATTCGTGGACGGGCGTAGTGACCTGGGCAGGGTCTACCAGGAGCGGCGGAACGAGAGCCGCTTTTATGGTGAAGCGCGCTTCTGGAATGTCCCCCAGGTCGTCGCGGCGCTCCTTCGCGCTGGCTTCTCGGCACCCCTGATCGTCCAGACGCTCTTTCATCCCGTGGATGTCCTGCGGGCCATCGAGCCGGTGAAGCCCGGCTACGGCGAAGGGGCCTTTGTCGTGATCGCCGCCTGGAGGGACAAGGCCGAGAGGCGGGTACCCACCCGGTGGTGGCAATCTTGAGCCGACGATGGCGGGAGCGTCCATCAGGCTCGACGGACAGGGTTTCGGCCGAGGAGAGAGGCGACTCGCAATGAGACAGCAGGCCCAAGGAACACGCTCGAAAACGTCCGAGGCACGGCGCCGCCGCGTGTACGGCCCCGTGCCGAGCCGGCGCCTCGGCATGAGCCTTGGCGTGGACCTCGTGCCCTTCAAAGCCTGTTCGTACGACTGCCTCTATTGCCAGCTCGGCCCCACGCGGCTGCTCACGACGCGAAGGGAGAACTTCTTCCCGGCCCGCGCCCTCGTGGAGGAAGTAAGGCACGCCCTGGAACGAGGCCCTCGTCCCGATGTTATTACCCTCGCCGGTTCGGGAGAGCCGACGCTATACAGGCCTCTGGGGCGGCTGATCACGGCCCTCAAGGCGATCACGGACATTCCCGTGGTGCTGTTGACCAACGGCGCGCTCTTCGGAGACCCCGCGCTCCGCCGCGAGGCCGCTTTGGCGGACCGGGTTCTGCCCAGCCTGGACGCGGGGGACGAGGGCCTATTCCGGATCATGAACCGGCCCCACGAAAGCCTCACGATCGAGGGGGTCGTGGCAGGCTTAGAGCGCTTTCGCGGCGAGTACGCGGGCCCCATCTGGCTCGAGGTCATGGTGGTGGCGGGACTGTCGGACGGCGAACCGCGAATGCGTCTGCTCGCGGAGCAAGCCCGGCGCATCGGGCCCGATCGCATACACCTCAATACGCCCGTACGCCCCTCGCCCCTGGGCCCGTTGGCCATTGTGCCCCAGGATCGCCTTGAAGCGCTCTGTTCCCTCTTCACGCCCGTCGCCGAGGTCATCGCCGATTTCAAGCCGGGGCAAAAGGCGCGGGCGGCCCAGGCGGGCGGGATTGAGGATCGGTTGTTCGAACTGCTCTCCAGGCGTCCCTGCACGGTGGAAGACGCCGCCGCCGGGCTCGGCGCGGCCCCCAACGAAGTCGTCAAGGCCCTTGCCGCGCTCGAATCCTCAGGACGCGTTGGAAGCCACATCCACGATATACGCCGCTTCTATTGGGCGCTGGACACGGAGGAGAAGCGGTGACGGGGAGGGAAAACGGAGCACCGCCGTGCACGCGCCGGCACACGGGCGGCCGGGCGGCCGTCCACGACCTTTTTATGTATGCGAGGAGGCAAATTCGTGAAGATAGTCTTTACTGTGTCGGCCGGCGATATTGAGGCTCCGCTGGACAGCAGGTTTGGCAGAGCGCCGATGTTCGTCGTCTACGATCTCGATGACGATACCTTCGAAATGGCCAGCAACCAGGAAAGCTTGGATGCGGCCCAAGGGGCGGGAATCCACTCGGCGGAGGCCGTCGCGCGGACGGGAGCCAAGGCTCTCGTGACGGGGCACTGCGGGCCGAAGGCTTTCAGGGCTCTGGCCGCGGCGGGGATCAAGGTCTTCAGCACCGACGCGCCAACGGTGGCCGATGCCCTTCAGCTTTACCGCGCCGGAGATCTCACCGAAATCGCGTCAGCGGATGTGGAGGGACATTGGGCGTGAGCCGATTCGACAAAGCGGGCATGGGTGTGGACTGGCCATGATCCTCGCCGTAGCTTCGGGCAAGGGCGGAACGGGCAAGACCACTGTATCCGTCAACTTGGCTCGGTCGCTCGGTCACGAAATCCAGTTGCTGGATTGCGACGTGGAGGAGCCGAACGCCCATCTTTTCCTTCACGGTAAACCTCTCGGTTCGGAGCCGGTGACCGTTCCCATACCCCTGGTGGATGAATCCCTCTGCGACGGCTGCGGCGAGTGCGGTATGTTCTGCCAATATCACGCCATCGTGTGTCTCGGAGCCAAGCCCCTCTTCTTCGCCGAGATGTGTCACGGCTGCGGCGGCTGCGCGCTGGTCTGCCCCAAGCAGGCCATCGGTGAGACGGTAAGGCGGATCGGAGTTGTCGAGACCCTGCGTGCTCGGAATGTCACCCTCGTCCAAGGGCGGCTCGATGTGGGCGTGGCCACGGCGCCGCCCCTCATCCGGGCGGTGAAGGCACGCATTCGAGCCAGCGCGCCAGCGATTCTTGACGCCCCCCCGGGAACCTCCTGCCCCGTGGTCGCCACGATCAAGGGATCGGATTTCGTGGTCCTCGTGACGGAGCCCACCGCCTTC
>JAKAJA010000482.1 GCA_021814085.1 Acidobacteriota bacterium
CGTTCAAGCCTGCAACCATCCAGCCCTATGTTCTGGTTTCTACATTCGCCATTGAACATTTCACATGAACCATTCATCGAAGGTAGTCTTCGAAGGAGATATCACATGACATCTAGTTCCACGTATTCTGATCTGAATGGGAAGCTGGCGCTTGTGACGGGGGCCTCATCGGGCATCGGCTTGGCGTGCGCCGAGGCCCTCCTGCGCGAGGGCGCCTCGGTGGCGGGGCAGTACCGCTCACAGCCGGCGCCCCTGGAGGCCCTCGCCAAGAAGTACCCTAGCCGGTTCCACCCTGTCCAGGCGGACCTGGCCACGGAGGAAGGCTGCGTAGAAGCGGTGGGAGTAGCAACCAAGGCTCTCGATGGGTTGGACGTCCTCATCCACTCGGCGGGGATCTGGAATGACGGGCCCATCCGCGAGATGACCCGGAAGGTTCTGGAGACTATGTTCAGGACGAACACCTTCTCGAGCTACTACCTCGCCCGGGAATTCGCCAACGCCACCGATCATGGCGCTTTCATCGTTGTCGGCTCCACGGCGGGCCAACGGGGCGAGCCGGGGCACAGCCACTACGCGGGCAGCAAGGGGGCCGTCCAGTCCATGGTCTACTCCCTCGCCCAGGAGCTTGCCCCGGACATCCGCGTGAACCTGGTCTCGCCGGGATGGGTGCGCACCCCCATGAGCCAGGCGGCCCTGGAAGAGCGGGAGGATGCCATCGTGAGGCTCGTGCCGCTCAAGCGCGTGGCGGAGGCCGAGGACGTGGCCGCCGCGGCGTTGTTTCTAGCTTCGGATGTCAGCCGACATCTAACCGGCGTGGACCTGTGTTGCAGCGGCGGGGCGCTCCTCCCCATGCCCAGGGGCTGATCCGCCTCTGGTTGCGCCGGCGGCGTCGGACCTCCTGCAGCGGCAGGCTTCGGCGTCCGCATCCTCAACGTACAATCCAGTACGCCTCCGGTGCGGCCGCCTCGCCTTTCTTGCATGAGGCCCACCGGCGCCGGGACGCGCCTTCTCCGCTCCGCTCCGAAGGCGGCTCTGACCTTATAGGTGCCGGTTTGTCGTCGAGACGTTACGCGCTTGTAGCGAAAACAGGCCCAAGATCGTTGGGGCCGCCTTCCGGCGGCCCTGTTCTATTCCTTAATTGTTCTCTTTTGCCCCGGCTCTCCCGCTCTCCGGCTCTCCCGCTCAATCCTTCTTAGGTCTGTCCTTGTACCGGTCCACGGCCTTGAGGGTCTTTTTCCGGATGCGGAGATTGTCGGGAGTGACCTCCAGGAGCTCGTCGTCCCCGAGGAACTCCAGGTGCTGCTCCAGGCTCATGACGCGCGGCGGGACGAGCTTGGCGGCGTCGTCCGAGCCGGAGGCGCGCATGTTGGTGAGGTGCTTCTCCTTGACGATGTTCACGTCCAGGTCGTTCTCGCGGCAGTGCTCGCCCACGACCATGCCTTCGTAGACGGGGGTCCCGGGGGGGATGAAGAACTGGCCGCGGCTCTGCAGGTGGTCCACGGCGTAGGCGGTGCAACGGCCGCCGCGGTCCGCCACGAGGGCCCCCGTGATGCGGCCCGCGATGGCGCCCTGCCAGGGCTCGTACCCGTCGAAGAGGGGGTTCATGATGCCGGTGCCCCTGGTCTCCGTGAGGAACTGGGTGCGGAAACCTATGAGGCCGCGGCTCGGCACGCGCCACTCCATGCGCACGCGGCCCGTGCCGTGGTTCACCATCTTGAGCATGCGCCCGCGGCGTGTTCCGAGGGCCTGCGTAACGACCCCGACGAACTCCTCGGGGCAGTCCACCTGGACGAGTTCCATGGGCTCCATGACGCGTCCGCCCTCGCCCAACCTGGTGAGGATCTTGGGTCGCGAGACGGAGAGCTCGAAGCCCTCGCGGCGCATGGTCTCGATGAGGATGGCCAGCTGGAGCTCGCCGCGGCCCATGACCTCCACCTGGTCGCCCGTGGGCGGGAAGACGATGCGCACGCTCACGTTGCGCTGGCTCTCCTTCTCGAGGCGGTCCTTGATCTGGCGCGATGTGACGAACCGTCCATCCTGCCCCGCAAAGGGCGAGACGTTGGTGGAGAAAATCATGGACAGAGTGGGCTCGTCCACGCGGATGCGTGGCAGGGGCTCGGGGGAGAGGGGCTCGCAGAAGGTGTCGCCGATGCCCACGTCGGGGAAGCCGGCGAGGAGACAGATCTCACCGGGGCCCACTTCGGTGGCGTCGGTGCGCTCCAACCCGTGGAAGATCTGGAGAGCGGTGACCTTGCCCTTCACCTGCGTGCTCTCCTGGAGGAGGAGGAGCTCCTGGGCCGACTTGATGCTCCCGTTGATCACGCGGCACATGGCCATGCGGCCCACGTAGTCGCTGTAGTCCAAGTTGGTGACCCACGCCTGAAGAGGTTTGGACTCCTCGTACTCGGGAGGGGGCACCGTCTTCAGGATGGCTTCGAAGAGGGGCAGGAGGGTCTCCCCGGGTGTGTCGAGGTCGAGGGAGGCCGTGCCCTTCTTGGCGTTGGTGTAGAGGACGGGGAAGTCGATCTGACCCTCCTCCGCGTCGAGGTCGATGAAGAGGTCGTAGACCTCGTTCAGGACCTCCTGGGCCCGCGCGTCCGAGCGGTCGATCTTGTTGATGACCACCACGGCTGGCAGGTTCCGCTCGAGGGCCTTCTTGAGGACGAAGCGGCTCTGGGGCAGC
>JAKAJA010000483.1 GCA_021814085.1 Acidobacteriota bacterium
GGCTGCGCGAAGAGGCGCCGCTCACGGGGCGTCCGGTCCGGACGGCCTCGGGGAGCTGGGCCCACCGCTCCATGAGGAAGTGGTGGTGAAGCAGGATGTGGCCGATGTAGCCCACCGAGCCGGGGCAGAGGAGTTCCCTGGCCACTTCCGTGTTTGAAAAGAGGTCGCCCTCCTTGGAGAGGAGCCCCATGGCCGCGAGGGCGCTGAGGAGGACGGCCGTTCCCCTTCTGCTCGCGCGGATGGCCTCCGCGAGGTCGTGGGCCGTGAGGGGCCCGCGTTCCAAGGCGCCGAAGACCCGCAGCCTGAGTCCCGCGTGCAGGGCGCAAGCCGCCCAGTAACCGCCCGAGGTCTCCATCAGCCGTTCGCGAGTCCAGCTAGCTTCGGTCATAGCCCACCCGTTCAGATTCTACAATTGCGAATCGCGGATTGAAGAAGGGGACCAGTGAGCAGGGAAAGGGGGCGGGAGGGGGTAGGAGCCACCTTTAGGTGGCGATTGTGTATTCCTTGCATCGAGATTGCCACGTCGTCCTTCGGCCTCCTCGCAATGACAGTCATGAGCCTCTGGTACCTCACCCCTCGCCTCTCGCTTCTTGCGTCTCGCTTCTCGCGTCTCGCTTCTATTTGTTCATCACGTGTATGGCTTCGCCGAGGGCGGCTTCGACGGACTCCATGAGGCCCTCGCTGAGCGTGGGGTGGGGGTGGATGGTTCCCGAAAGGTCGTCCAGGAAGGCCCCCATTTCGATGGCGAGGGCGGCCTCCGAGACGAGCTCGCTGGCCCCGGCCCCCACGATGGTGATGCCCAGGATGCGCTTGGTGTCCGCGTCGGCCACGGTCTTCACGAAGCCCTCCGTGGCGTTGAGGGTCATGGCGCGGCCGCTGGCCCGGAAGGGGAAGGTGCCCGTCACGACG
The DNA here is from genome assembly GCA_021814085.1 of Acidobacteriota bacterium. Classification (GTDB taxonomy): domain Bacteria; phylum Acidobacteriota; class UBA4820; order UBA4820; family DSQY01; genus JAKAJA01. Next base: position 910 of record JAKAJA010000483.1, read on the forward strand.
TTGAAGCCCTGGGCCTTGGCCTCCAGCTCCCCGAGCCCCGCCCAGGCAACTTCCGGGTCCGTGTAGACCACCGCGGGGATCACCACGTTGTCGAAGGCGGCCGATTCCCCGGCGATGACCTCCGCGGCCACCTTGGCCTCGCGGTACGCCTTGTGGGCGAGGAGGGGACCGCCCACCACGTCGCCGATGGCGTATATGCCGGGGACGTTGGTCTCCATGCGGTTGTTGACCTGAATGAACCCCTTGGGGTCTTGGACCACGCCGGCCTTGTCCAGACCCAGGCCCTGCACGTTGGGGACGCGCCCCACGGAGATGAGGATCTTGTCGGCTTCGAGGATGGTCTCCTTCTGGTCCTTGTCCTGGATCTTCACCTTGGAGGGGGTGCCCTTCTCCATGGACATGGCCCTGTGGCCCAGGTAGAGCTTGATGCCCAGTGCCTTCAGCCTGCGGGTGAGGGCGTCGCGCACCTCGGGGTCGTGCTGGCCCAGGAGCTCTGGGAAGAACTCCACCACGGCCACCTCGGACCCGAACTTGCGGTAGACGCTGCCGAGCTCGAGGCCCACGTACCCGCCGCCTATGACCACGAGCTTCCCGGGGATCTCCCGGAGGCTCAGGGCCTCCTTCGACCCGATGACCGTCTCACCGTCGTTGGGGAAGCCGGGGAGAGGGAAGGGGACGGACCCCGTGGCGATGACGGCCTGCTCGAACTGGATGACCTGCGCGCCCTCGGGCCCCATGACCTCCACCTGACGGTCGCTGATGAAGCGGGCCCGGCCGTGCACCACCTCGGCGCCGTTCTTGGTGCAAAGGGTCTGCACTCCTCCCGTGAGGCGCTTCACCACGCCGTCCTTCCAGGAGATGAGCTTTGGGAGGTCCACGGTGGCGTTGTCCACGTTGATGCCGAAGGTGCCGCTCGTGCGGGTGTCTGAGTAGAAATCGGCGGCGTGGATGAGGGCCTTGGAGGGGATGCACCCCTCGTTGAGGCAGATGCCGCCGAGGGTCTCCTCGGCCTCCACCAGGATGACGTCCTTCTTGAGCTGGGCCAACCGGATGGCGGCCAGATAGCCCCCCGGCCCGGACCCGATGACGACCACCTGGCAACCTTTGGCGAAAGATCCGACGACCATGGGATGCTCCTAATTGCGTTGTAAAGGAAGTCTATCGCAAAAGAATCGGGAGCAGGTAGCAGGTAGAGGGGGAGGAAGGACATGCCGATGAGCCGCCGCCTCTTCCGCTCCCTGCTCCCCGCTCCCGTCCTCACAACCTCGCCATGAGCAGTTCGGGATGTTCGAGGAGCAGGACCAGGTCCCGCATGAACCGGGCCCCCTGCGCGCCGTCTATGATGCGGTGGTCGAAGGTGATGGAGAGATTCATGAGTTTGCGCGGCACCACCTGCCCGTCCACCACGGCCGGCTTGTCCTTGATGGCGTAGAGGCCGCAGATGGCCAGCTCGGGCTGGTGGATGATGGGGGTGGCCATGAGCCCGCCGATGGCGCCGATGTTGGTGAGGGTGAAGGAGGCGCCCCTAAGCTCGTCCAGAGTGAGCCGGCGTTCGCGGGCGCGGGCCGCCAGGTCCGCCATCTCGCGGGCGAGGGTGACCATGTCCTTCTTGTCCGCGTCCTTGACCACGGGGACGATGAGACCCTCGGGGGTATCCACCGCCACGCCGATGTGGAAGTACTTCTTGAAGACGAGCTGCCCCGCGGCCTCGTCGTAGCTGGCGTTGAAGAGGGGGTGGTCCTTGAGGACGGCCACCGCCGCCTTGATG
>JAKAJA010000484.1 GCA_021814085.1 Acidobacteriota bacterium
CGGGTTGTGAGACACACATCGGATCTTGGTCCTGGGAAGCTTTATTCACGGCGAAGAGGCCCAGCTAGCGGAGCGGCTCAAGGGGCTCGGGTACATGTAGCCTCGAAGTGGTCCGATGAAGATCGTGAGTAGGTGATGAGGTGAGTAGGTGAGTAGGGAAGACCAGGAGCGTTTGAGACCTCCGAGGCCGCATGAACGGCTCGATGCATGGAAAGTATCAATGGCCCTCGCGCTCGACGTATACCGGGTAACGAAAGCATTTCCAAAAGAGGAAACATACGGATTAACTTCCCAGATGCGCAGAGCGGCTGCGAGCGTACCGGCCAATCTTGCCGAGGGCAGCGCGCGAAAAGGCGACCAAGAAACGCGGCAATTTTATTACATCGCGCGGGGTTCTCTCAGCGAGCTTGAGACCTTCCTGACCCTCTCCTTGGGTCTTGCCTACCTTTCGGAAGAAGCCTACTCCGATCTCATGAAGACCTCTGGGCGGGTGAGCGCCCTTCTGAATGGCCTGATTAGGGATTGAATGTGCAGATCCGTACCGGCATTCCTTCATGCCCACCTGGAGCCGCCGCCTAGGCGCCCTCATCCACGGGATGATCAACAAATGATGCACTCTGAACTTCGCAAGCATGTCGGCTTCGGCCGTCCCTACTCACCTCATCACCTACTCACCTACTCACGTCGAGCAGCCGGCCTCCTTCGGAGGCCCTCATGACCGGCCGCGTCATCGTATTGGGCTGGGACGGGGCAACCTGGACCCTGCTCGACCGCCTGATGGCTGACGGCAAGCTGCCGAACCTGAAGGCGCTGTGCGAGCGCTCGGCGCATTCCACGATGGTGTCGGCCCACCCGCCGGTGACGGCCCCGGCCTGGGTTTCCATGGCCACGGGGGTAAACCCCGGGCGCCACGGGTGCTTCGACTTCAACAAGTCGGACGGAACGCTGGGCAAACTCCGCCCGCTCCAGGCCTGGGACATCGCCGAGAAGACCTTCTACGAGGTGCTGGAGGAGCGCGGCAGGCGGGTCGTCCTCATCAACCTCCCCGTGACCTATCCGCCCCTCACCTCGCACATCACCCTCACCTCGCTCCTGACCCAGGGGGACAACGCCGTCTTCCCCGAGCAGCTCAAGGAGAAGCACCCGGCGCTCAAGGCGTACCGGTGTTTCCCGGACACGGTCCTCCGTGCCAAGGGCGACATCGTGGGCTACCTGCGCGACATCCGGGCCCTCGAGGCGGCGCGGTTCGAGTGCCTCAAGGCCCTCTGGGAGGAAGCCTGGGACTGCATGTTCTGCGTCCTCTCGGGGACGGACTGGGTGAGCCACGAGGCCTTCCCCGAGCTCATGCGCGGGGAGTATGAGAAGGTTCCCGACGCCCTTGGGATGTTCCAAGACGCGGACCGGGTCCTAGGCTGGATCCTGGAGCGCCTCGCCCCCGAAGACCACCTCCTCATGGTGAGCGACCACGGGTTCTGCACCGCCAAGGGGGTCTTCTACCTCAACGAGTACCTGGAGGAGGAGGGCCTCCTCGTCCCCGACTACGCGAGGCCCACGTTCCCCCCGAGCCACCGCATGGAGGAGGCCGCCATGAGAGCCGCGGAGGGGAAGAAGGCCCGCGTCCCCGCGGCGATCCTCTGCGGAGTCCACAAGTACGCCGCGGTGCGGTTCTTCGCGAAGGTGGCGCGGAAACTCGGCGTCACCTGGCCCCTCAGCCTCGGCGTAGATCACCCGGCCAGCAAGGCCTCCACCCTGACCGCCGAGTGCCACGGCGTGACGATCCACGACGAGACGGCCTTTCCCGACGGCGGGGTGGCCGACAGCGAGGTGCCAGGTCTTGCATCCCAGCTGGAGATGAGGTTCAAGACCCTCCTCGACCCCGACGGTGAGCCGGTCTTCGCGGCCGCCAGGCGGCGGGAGGAGGTCTACCACGGGCCCAAGACGAAGGATGCGGCCCACCTCCTCCTCGGTCCCGACAAGTGGGGCGTGGCCGCCGCCATCAAAGCCCTCAAGACCATCCCCTTCGTCCGCCACCCCATGGGCATCCACGCCTCCGAGGGCCTCTTCCTCGGCGCCGGGCCGGCCTTCGCCGCCGGGCGGCTGCCCGAGCGCTCGGTGGACATCACCGACGTGGCGCCCCTCATCTTCCACCTGCTCGGCGAGCCCATCCCCGAAGGCCTGGACGGCCGCCTCGTCCCGCCCCTCTTCAAGGAGGGACACCTGGACAACCACCCCGCCGCCTATGCCCCCGTTGAGCCGCCCGACCGGACGCCCAAGGACATGGACGCCGAGGCCATACAGGAGAGGCTCAAGGGATTGGGGTATATGGGCTGAATAGGGCCGTGAGTAGGTGATGAGGTGATGAGGTGAGTAGGACCGTGACCCGCGCCGAGCTTTCACGTTGTCTTGCTTCTTTTCCTACTCTCCTACTCACCTACTTTCCTACTCACGAGTGGCCGCTTCTGTGGATGGGCGTACATGTCGGCTAGGCTCGCGATAGTGATATTGACTTGGAACGGCCGCGAAGACACCCTCGCGTGTCTAGCGAGCCTTGAGACGGCGGGATACCCGCGCCCAGAGGACGCGGTGGTGGTGGTGGACAACGGTTCGTCCGACGGGACGCTGAACGCGGTGGCGGAGCGCTTCCCGTGGACGGAGCGGATACAGAAC
>JAKAJA010000485.1 GCA_021814085.1 Acidobacteriota bacterium
CCGGGGCCCCGCCCCGCGGGCAAAGCCCGTCGGGGACCCCACCCCTCCCTTGGACCTTCTCCCACTGCAACACAGGGCCAACCGCTTCATCCTGTGACCTGGGCCAGTCTGCCATCGGCCAAGTTTTTCCCGCCTTCTGCTCTATGGCTACTAGCCCCCGCGGCTTCGGGCTTTTGCACCGTTTCAACTATATGGGGAGGGCCATTCCAGCTATCAGCCATCAGCTTTCAGCCTTCAGCCTTCTGCCTTCTGCCTTCTGCCTCCTGCCTCCTGCCTCCTGCCTCCTGCCTCCTGCCTCCTGCCTCCTGCTCCCCGCTCCCCGCTCCCTGCTCCCCGCTCCCCGCTCCCGGATTCCTACCTCTTCAGCGTCACCAAAGTCACCCCAGCCCCGCCGCCGGCCGATGGCGCATCCTCGAAGCTGGCCACGAGGGGCGAACGCTTGAGCCAGACCCGCACGGCGCTCTTGAGGCGCCCCGTGCCGATGCCGTGGATGATCCGTATCTCACCGAGGCCCGCCATGGCGGCCCGCTCCACGAAGGGCTCCAGGATGGCCTCCCCTTCGGCCACGGTCTGGCCGATGAGGTTGATCTCCCAGGAGGCATCCCCCGCGCTGACCCCGAAGCCGCCGCGCTTGGCTTTGGGGGCGGCCTCGCCGGCCAGGACCTCCACGTCCCCAAAGCCCACGGTGAGGGTCTTGCCGTCGCAGTCCAGGGTGAGCCGGCCGCTCCCGGCGTCCGCCTCCAGCACGGTCCCCGTGACCCCGAAGCCCTTGACCCGGACTCGGTCTCCTTTTCCCGCGGAGACCATGGAGGGCGCCTTTCGTTCCACCTTCAGCTCGGACGCAACCTTCTCCACGACCTCGGGCGCCACCTTGCGGGAGACCTTCTTCACGGCCTGGCGGTTCACCTCGGCCTTGAGGCCCTCGAGGAACTGGGCTTCCCACGCGGCCAGGCGCTCGGGGACGGAGGCCAGAAACTGGGCTTTCTCGTCCTCTGCCGCCTTTCGGACCTTCTCCACCTCTTTGCGGGCCAAGGCCAGGTCCCCTTCCTTCGCCCGGAGGCGGCCGATCTCCGCCTCATGGGCGGCGATCTCCTCCTCGAGGGCCGAGAGGACTTCCCTGAGGTGCTTCTCGCCCTCAGGCAGCAATGACCGCGCCAGGGCCAGGAGCTCGGAGGGAAGGCCCGACCGCTCGGCGATCTCCAGGGCCCGGCTCGAACCCACCTGGCCGGCCTTCAGGCGGTAGGTGGGGCGCAGGGTGGCCTCCTCAAACTCCATCCCCGCGTTGCCCATGCCCTCCGTGACGAGGGCCCGCGCCTTCACCGACTCGTAGTGCGTGCTGCAGATGGTGAAGCCGCGCCGGGCGTGGAGGTGAAGGAGGATGGCCTCGCCCAGGGCGGCCCCTTCGTGCGGGTCCGTCCCGGAGCCCACCTCGTCCAGAAGGACCAGGAAGGGTTCCTGAAGCTCTTCGAGAGCCTCTTTGATGGCGGCCATGCGCGCGGAAAAGGTGGAGAGGCTGTCCAGGATGGACTGGGAGTCCCCCACCGTGGCGTGGATGAAGGGGAAGACGGGGAGCCGGGTCCCCTCCGAGGCCGGAACGGGTATGCCCGCCTGGTTCATGGCGCAGATGAGCCCCACGGTTTTGATAGCCACCGACTTGCCGCCCGCGTTGGGGCCGCTGATGACCAGGGTCCTCTCGCCCTCCAGGCTCATGCTCACGTCCAAGGGCACGGCGCTGCGGGGCTCCGTCTCGCCCCAGGCCTCGCGCCGCAGGCCCGATAGCCCTTCATCGAGCAGCGGGTGCCTCCCGCCCCGGATCTCCATGCCCCCACCCTCGTCCAGCAGGGGGAGGATGCCCTTGCAGGCCCGCCCCAGCCGGCCGCAGGCCAGGCTCAGGTCGAGAGCCTCCACGGCATCCCAGGTCCCTTCCAATTCTTCGGAAACGGCCGAGACCTGGCCCGACAAGGCCAAGAGGATGCGCTGGATCTCCTCCCGCTCCTCCGCGTCCAGGGACGTGAGCCGGTTGTTCAGGTCCACGACTTCCATGGGCTCGATGAAGGCCGTGGCGCCCGTGGAGGAGGTGTCGTGGAGGATGCCCTTCACCTCCGACCTCCGGCTCGATTGGACGGGGAGGACCAGGCGGCCGTTACGCACCGTGTAGGTGGACTCCCGGAGGATGGAGGTCCCCAGAGTGGAGGCTAGTGTCTCCATTCGGGAAAGGACTTGCCCACGGGCGCGCTCCCGCTCCCTGCGGATGCCCCTCAGGCGGTCGCTGGCCGTATCGGCCACCTCGCCCCGGTCGTCCAGGAGCCGTTCCATGGCCGAGGCCAGGCGGTCGAGGGCATCGGAGGGGGGGAAGGCCGCGGAGAGGACGGGCTTGGCGTAACCGGGGTCCCGGATCCAGTCCAGGACGGCCCGCCTCACCCGGAGGTTCTGCCGGAGCTGCCTGAAGGTCTCCAGGGGGAAGGAGAGGCCCGCGGGGAGGCGCGTGGGAACGCGGCCGTATCCCTCCAGGGAGAGCCTGCCGCACAGGGCTTCGCCCGAGAGGCATTCGGCCACTCGGGCGTGCCTGTGAATCACGTCCTGTCGGTCGGTCCCCGGGAGCAGCGCCGCGGCGCCCCCCTTCCCTTCCGCCGTGGATGCGCAAAGAGAAAGGAG
>JAKAJA010000024.1 GCA_021814085.1 Acidobacteriota bacterium
GGCCTTCGCGAAGGTGGCGATGGTCTGGCCGTCTTTCCACGTGACGGAGAAACCCGGGGCTTGTGGCTTCGGGGCGGCGGGGGCTTCGGGGGCCTTTTCCACCTTGGCCGAGACCGCCGCCTGGGCCTGTTCGATCTGCCCGAGGCGCTGCTGGAGCGCCTCGATGACCGCCTGCTGCTTCTGGATGGCCTCCTGAGCCTGGCGGAGTTGGTCCTTCAGCTCCTGCAGATTGGGCTCACCTGTCTGGGCCGCCGCGTTTCCCGACAGGCCGAGCACGACGATGGCGAGCAGTGCGCACAGCTTGACCCTTCTCAACATGCTTTCCCCCCTTCGCCCCGGCGCTCCCCGCCGGGGTTCATCCCGAATCAGAGAATCGATTTGACGACCTGGTCCCTGAGGGCCGTTGGCAGGGGCAGGCTGGTGCCCACCTCGTCCACCACGCGCGTCCCCCCCTCCGAAAGGCAGAATAGGATGAACGCCTTCACGAGTCCAGAGGGTTTTCCCTTCACGAAGAAGTAGTTCTTCCGGGCCACGGGATACCGGTTGGCCTCGATGGCCTTCACCGCGGCAACGCGGTCCTTGAAAACCTCGCCCGGCTCGGCCGTCCCGCTCCCGTCCGCGTCCAGAGGGACGAGGACGATGCCCGGGAGGATCTTGCCGTCCCGCCCGAAGACGTAGCTGAAGTTGGCGAAGCCGATGCCCACGGGGTCTCTCTGGACCGTGTCCAGAACTCCCGGGTCACCGTAGATGCCCACGCCCTTCAAGTCCTCCTGCTTCTTGCCCAGGTAGGCGGCCCAGCTCGATGCCGCGCCGCAGGAATCGGAGCGCGTGAAGACGTGAATAGGGCGCTTGGGGGCCCCTTCCAGGACCTGGTCCCAGGTCGTCGCGTTCCCGGTGATGTACATGTTCACCAGCGCCTCGCGCCTGAGGCCCTTCTTCATGATGACGGGCAGGAGGGGGTTCTTCTCGCTCACCACGGCGAAGACGGCATCGTGCAGGACGAGGACGGGGGCGATGCCTCTCTGGATCTCCGCCGGGTCCGGTTCACGGGAGACCATCCCAACGTCCACGAGGCCGGCGATGGCATCCGCCGCACCCTTGCCGGCGCCGCCCGCGGAGACTTCCACTTTGACCCCGGGGTTGGCCTTCTGAAAAGCGGCGCCCCAGGCCACGGCCGTGGGGTAGATGGCCCACGCGCCCGAGAGGGTGACGGTCCCCTTGAGGGCGCTCCCCTGGGACCATAAGCCCAAGCCGGCTGCCAGGGCGAGGACGGATATGGCGAGGACTTTCCACGTTGCCCGCATGCTCCTTCTCCTCCCAACCAAATGACCAACCAAAACCTATGCACTCCTATTAAACTCTATTAGCACTCACAATAGAAAAAGAGGAGTTCATTGTCAAGAGCTTCTCGGGAGAGAGATTTGAATTCAAAAACGTTTGATGGAGTGGTCGGGCTACTTTGGGAGAACTCTCTCGATACGACGGTCCGGAACCAGCCAGGTGACGGCGACGATCACGTAGAGGGCGCACGAGAACCAGGTGTTCACAAAGGCGAGGGGGAGGGCCGCCGCGTAGAGGGCGACGGAGACCTTGCCCTTGAGATCCCCGCCGATGGCCTTGGCCAAGATCGAGTCGGCGCCGTGAGCGGCGATCAGCACCTTGGCGAGGACGAAGTAGGCGATGGCAGCAAGCAACAGCACGACCCCGTAAAGGACCACGGGCCATTCCGCGAAACGCGTGGCTCCCATCCAACCCGTGGCGAAGGGGATGAGCGAGAGCCAGAACAGGAGGTGCAGATTGGCCCAGAGGACGCCACCGGTGACGTACTTCGCGGCCTGGAGCATGTGGTGGTGGTTATTCCAGTAGATCCCAAGGTACAGGAAGCTGAGCGCGTAGCTGAGGAAAGTGGGGATGAGGGGCCGCAGGGATGCCAGGCTGGCATCCTTGGGTGCAGAGAGTCCCAACACCATGATGGTGATGATGATGGCCAAGACGCCGTCGCTGAAGGCTTCCATGCGGTTTTTGGTCATGTCCCGCCAGCTCTTTTCCTGCCAACTTGCCGTCCGCCGTTGACCTCCCGAAGGCGAGGATACACATCCTCGCCCTGGCCGGGATGTGTATCCCGGACCGCAGAAAAGAGGAGTCGCTCCCGCACTCTCAGTCCTCCGTGAAATCTTACGGCAAAGCCCTGCATCGTCCTTTGGGCTGATATTCTCGCCAGCGCATCTCCTCCTTCACGTGGCGCAGCGCGATGACGTCGCCCCTGGATATCCAGTTGACCTGTCTCATGCGTCTGACCCTCAGGGGGCAGACCTCGAGAAGACGGGCGCGTAAGGCCCTGGCCCCGGCGGGCACGGCGAGGGGCTGGAGCTCGTTGAGGGGGACGATGCGCTGGGTCATGCGCATGGCCAGCCAGGCGGGGGCGATCCGGAGGGCGGAGGAGAGATCGGGGGCGCCGTCCCCGAACTCTCCCGGGTCGCGGATGAGATGGTAGCCGGGGCTGACCTGCATGGGGGCCAGCTCCGAGCGCCACTCCCCCTGGACGAAGACCACCTCGAAGCGGGTGTCCGAGAGGACGTTCCCCTCGGCATCCAGGTATTGCGCATCGAGGCGCCAGAGGGTGTCCGGGTCCACCCCCGGGGCGTTCAATTGGCCGATCATGGCCTGTTCGATGACGAGGGTCTTGGAATCGACCTTGACTTCCTCCAGAGCGAAGGTCCCCGTGCAGGCCGAACAAAAGCCGAGGAGAAGGAGGAGAGCGAAGGGGGGTGGGCCCGAGAAGAAGAGATTGCACTTCACCGAGGCGCTCAAGTGGCCCGGACGCCGGCGCGGAGGTGGAGGGTCTTCTCGAAGACCTTGGCCTCGATGAAGAGGTCCACGAGGTTGCGGTCCAGCATGCCGTCGTTCACCTCGAGCTTGAGGATGTCCAGGGCCCTTTCGGGCGGCAGCGCTTTCTTGTAGGGGCGGTCCGCGGCGGAGAGGGCGTCGAAGATGTCCGAGACGGTCATCATGCGGGACTGGATGGGGATGCCGTCCGCCGTGAGGCGGCGCGGGTAGCCCCGCCCGTTGAGCTTCTCGTGGTGGCCGTAGGCGATGCCCGGAACACTCTTGAGCTCGGTGGTCCAGGGGATCTTCTTCAGGAATTCGAAGGTGTGGGTCACGTGGCTCTCGATCTCCACGCGCTCCTCCTCGCTCAGGCTCCCCTTGCGGATGGAGAGGACCTGCACCTCCTCGGGCCGGAGGAGGGCGTGGTCGCAGCCAGCCCCGTCACGGAAGGTGGCGGCCCCGATGGCGTGGAGCGCGGTGAAGTCCCCCTCGGGGAGGACCGTGGGCTCGTCGGACCGGAGGATGACCTCCTTGAATCCCTCCAGCTCCCGGAGGGCCTTGGAGAGGTCCTGATCCAGCTCGGCCAGGGCCGCCTCGTCCCCCGGCCCCTTGTGCATGAGGAGGTCCACCTTCCTTAGGAGGATCTCCCGCTCGGCGTAGAGGCTGGCCATCTCGAGGCGGGTGAGGATGCGCTCCAGCTCGTGGGGGTAGAGCTTCTTGGCCTTTACGAGGACGTGCTCCCGCACCCCGACCTTGCCGAAGTCGTGCAGGAGGGAGGCGTAGCGCAGCTCGCGGAGCTGCTCGCCCGAGAAGGCGAAGGGGGCGAGGGGGCCGAAGGGAGTCCGGTCCACGGCCTCCGCCAGGTCCACCGTGAGGATGGCCACGCGGAAGGAGTGGCCCGATGTGGTGGGGTCCCGCTGCTCGATGGCCGTGACGGAGGCTTTTACGAAGCCCTCGAAGAGGCGCTCGATGCTCTGGTAGAGCCGGTTGTTGTCGATGGCCACGGCGGCCAGGCTGCCCACCGTCCTCATGAGGCGGGTGGAGGTCTGGTCGAAGGGGATCACCTCCCGCTCCACATCCTCGGGGGCCGTGAGCCTCGCCGCGGGGTTGCGCTTGCGGTTGATGAGCTGGAGAACCCCCGTAATCTCGTCCTTCTGGTTGGTCATAGGGATGACGAGCTGGGACTTGGTGCGGTAGCCCACCTCCTCGTCATAGGCCCGGTTGAAGCGGTAGGGCGCGGAGGGCGGGATGTGGTAGGAGTCGTCGATGGCCACGGTCTCGCCCGTGGTGGCCACGTACCCCGCGAGGCTCGATGTGGAGATGTAGAGCTCCGTCTCCTCGAAGGGCAGGTCGGCGGAGTCGTTCTGCACCGCGGCGAATAGAAGCCGTGTGGGTGGACCGTCCTCCTCGGGGATGACCAGATAGAGGCTCCCCGCGTCGCAGCCGGCGAGGAGGAGGGCCCGGGAGAGGATGAGCTCCAGGAGCCGCTGGTAGTTCCGCTCGGAGGAGAGGGCGAGGCTCACCTCCGTGAGCTGGTCCAGGATGAGGGCCTGGGACTCGAAGTCCTGGCGGAGCCGGCTCATGGCCAGGGTCATGGCCAGCGCGGGCCAGCGCTGGACGAGGAGGCGCGAGAAGGCGTCGAAGGTCCGCTCGGGGAGCCTCATCCACCCCGTGGGGAGGGTCTCGTCGCCCGGACCCACCACGAAGACGGCGCATTCGGGGGGGATGGAAGCGGGGTCCACCTCGCCGGGCGCGCTCACGAGGGCCACGCGGAGGTGGTCCTCGGAAACCTCCGGGGGGGTGCCGCCCAGAGGGACGAGGCAAACGCCCTCCAGCAGGCTGAGGTTGCGGAGCAACTCCGTCCCCTCCAGGCTGGGGCCGTAGGTGATGGAGAGGAAGCTCCTGCGCTCTGGGTCGCTCATGCGGGCATTTTGCAGCACGGCAATGGCCGTGTCCAGCGTTCCATGGCCACCACCGAAATGGCAGCTGCCGAGATCTTGGATGGCGCGTCCCATTTACCTAGCAGGTGAGCAGGGCCTCCTTCGAACAGGATGCATCCGGCAGGAAAGTCCCAAGGGTGGGGTGAGGCTCCAGCGGGCTTTGCCCGTGGAGCGGGGAGGGAATGGGCCCTCCCCGGTTTGGACAGGAATTAAACCCCCTTTTGTGAGGCGGACGGACCCAGCCAACCGCAGGACGTGGGTTAAATGGACGCGAGGAAAGAACGGATCTCGCGAAGAACCTCTTCTCTGTGGGTGTGGAGGAGGTGGTGTCCGGCGTTTTCGAACATGCGCCATGTGGCCCGGGGAAAGTCGTGGTGGCGCTCGAGGATGAACCGGGGCGGGGCCACCTCATCCCGCCGGCTCAGGAGGAAGAGCATGGGGAGGCCCGCGACGGTGTCAAGATCTGGGTCCGGTCGGTATCCGAAGAGGCAGTGCCGCGTGGTGCCCGCGAGAGATCTTGGGGAGGTGCGCATGGCCTCCTCCTGCAAGGACCTGGGCAGGAGCCCGGCGAACTTCTGGACCGCCTCCCCCGAGATGTCCAGGATCTCCTCGTGCGCCCGGTCTCCGAGTCCCTCCGTGGCCTGCCTGTAATGGGTCGACCCGTTCCTGAGGGTGTCGTGGATGAGGCCCGGCGAGGTGAAACGCGGGTAGTTCAGGAAGAGCAGGCCGGCGACGCGTGACCTGGGCAGACGCGCTGCAAGGGCCGTGGCGATGAGGCAGCCGAGGCTGTGCCCGCCCAGGACGAGCGGCCCGGGCCGGCCTTCCGCCTCCAGGAGGTCCGCAAGGCAGGCCAGGTGGTCGTCCAGCTCGAAGCCCACGTCGGGCTTGGCCGATTCACCGAAGCCCAGGAGATCTGGGAGGAGGAGCCGCCACGGCGAAAGGTCGCCGCCCAGCGCCGAGGAGAAGTAGTGATGCGAGGCGAGCATGCCGTGGAGGAGGACAAGGCAACCGTCCCCGCCGGGGAAGGCGCGAAAGGATAAGGCGGTCCGGTCCAGATGGACATCCCTCGCGGCCACGTCGTCCTCCTTTCGGTCCAGACGTGAATTGTATCACTTGGAGGCGAGCGTTCCGGAATGTACAATCAAGAAATGGACAGCAAGGGGAACGCCAGCCAGAGCGGCAGGGAACCTTACGAAGTGGAATGCCACGCGTGCGGGAAGCCCTTCAACGCGGCGCGCGCCCCCTGGTGCTCGTGCCTGACCAACCTCCGGACCCTCGTCTGCCCCGCCTGCGGCGCGTGCTTCTGCGCCGCTCCCAAAGGGTACCGGGACCGGTTCTGGGCCCAGGCACCGCAGGATCTCAGCCGGCGCCGCTTCGAAGAGAAGACGGCCCCCTTCGAACCCCTCCAGATTTCCAGCCCGGGGGAATTGAGGCGCCCCATCGTCCTCGTGGCCGACGACGAGCGCGTCATCTTGCGGCTCGCCACGAAGGTCCTGGGCGGCCTCGGGTACTCCGTGCTCACGGCGAAAGACGGCGCGGAAGCGCTGAAAGTGGCCCAGGCAGTGCGTCCCGACCTCGTCCTCACGGACGCCCTCATGCCCAGGATGGACGGCCGCGAAGTGTGCAAGCGGCTCAAGTCGGACCCTCGGACATCGTCCATCAAGGTCATCATCATGACCTCCACCTACACGGCCTCCAGGTACAAGACGGAGGCCATGGCCGCCTACCGGGCCGACGGGTACCTCAACAAACCCGTCGACTTCAAGGTGCTCAAGGAACTCTTGCGCCAGCAGCTCTCCTAACGGGCCGTTTCATCCATGCGGATCCCCTTCCCGGTCCTTCCCATGGGCTGTGGTAAAATTCAGCTCTGCTTTGGCGAAGGGAACCCATTGCCTTCAAGCCCTTTAGCAGCCTGTCTGAGGTGTGACGTGATGACAACCCGAGACCCTGGATCCGTGGACAAGGTAACTGCAGGCGACGCCAAAGCGCCTGGCCGCTCCCCCGATTTCATCCGGGAGATCGTGGCCCACGACGTTGGCGAGGCCGTGGCCGAAGCCGAGAAGGGCGGCGGGGGCTACGCGGTCCGCACGCGCTTCCCCCCCGAGCCCAACGGGTACCTCCACATCGGCCACGCCAAGTCCATCTGCCTCAACTTCGGCATCGCCAAGGAGTTCGGGGGCCGCTGCAACCTGCGCTTCGACGACACCAACCCGAGCAAGGAGGAGCAGGAGTACGTGGACTCCATCATGGAGGACATCCGCTGGCTGGGCTGGGACTGGGGCGAGCACCGCTACTTCGCCAGCGACTACTTCGGCCAGCTCTACGACTGGGCGGTCCACCTCATCCGGGAGGGCAAGGCCTACGTCTGCGATCTCACCTCCGACGAGGTGCGGCAGTACCGCGGGACCCTCACCGAGCCCGGAAAGGCCAGCCCCTACCGCGACCGGAGCGTGGAGGAGAACCTGGACCTCTTCGCCCGCATGAAAGGGGGCGAGTTCCCCGACGGCTCCCGCACCCTGCGCGCCAAGATCGACATGGCCCACCCCAACATCAGCATGCGCGACCCGGTCCTCTACCGCATCCTCCGCGCGACCCACCACCGCACGGGCGACGACTGGTGCATCTATCCCATGTATGACTACGCCCACGGGCAGTCCGACGCCATCGAGGGGATCACCCACTCCATCTGCACCCTGGAGTTCGAGGCGCACCGGCCCCTCTACGAGTGGTTCATCGAGAACCTGCCCGTGCCCGCGAGGCCCCGCCAGTACGAGTTCGCGCGCCTCAACCTCACGTACACCGTCCTGAGCAAGCGCAAGCTCCTCGAGCTCGTGAGCAAGGGCTACGTCTCGGGCTGGGACGACCCCCGCATGCCCACCCTCGCGGGCTTCCGCCGCCGAGGCTACACGCCCGAGTCCATCCGCGCCCTCTGCGACAAGGTGGGGGTGGCCAAGACCAACAGCGTGGTGGACCTGGCCCTCCTGGAGGAGTGCCTGCGCGACGACCTGAACAAGCGGGCCCTGCGCCGCATGGCCGTCTTGAGGCCCCTGAAGGTCGTCCTGGAGAACTACCCCGAGGGCCAGGTGGAGGAGTTCGACCTCAACAACAATCCCGAGGATCCCTCCGCCGGGACGCGCAAGGTGCCTTTCTCCAAGGTCCTCTACGTGGAGCGCGAGGACTTCATGGAGGACCCGCCCAAGAAGTTCTTCCGCCTCACACCGGGGCGCGAAGTGCGCCTGCGCGGGGCCTACCTCGTCACCTGCACGGGGGTGGTGAAGGACGCCTCGGGCGAGGTGGCGGAGCTCCGCTGCACCGTGGACCTCTCCACCAAGGGCGGGACGGCCCCCGACGGGCGCTCCCCCAAGGCCACCCTCCACTGGGTCTCCGCGGCGCACGCCGTAGACGCGGAGCTGCGCCTCTACGACCGCCTCTTCCGGGCCGAGAACCCCGACAAGTACCCCGAGGGCCAGGACTACAAGGTGAACCTGAACCCCGAGTCCCTCGTGACCCTCACGGGCTGCAAGCTCGAGCCGAGCCTTGCCGGGGCCAAGCCCGGTGACCGCTTCCAGTTCGAGCGCCAGGGCTACTTCTGCTGCGACAGGGACTCGAAAGACGGGGCGACGGTCTTCAACCGCACCGTCACCCTCAAGGACAGCTGGGCCAGGATGCAGGCGAGGAGCCGGTGAGGCGGCCGCAAGGAAGGTGAGCGGAATGCGAAGGCCCTTTTTCAAGTTTGTCGTTGCATCCATCCTGCTCGGTTTCGTTGGGACGGCGAACGCGAAGGCCGCCGGACCGGCAGACTACTGCGACCCCCAATGGCAGATTGGGGACAAAATGCCTCCTCCTATTCTTACCAGAGCCTTGATATTTGACGGACAGCGCTTCATGGCTTTCGGCGAATTGGGGACAATCTTAACCAGCAACGACGGGGAGACCTGGTCTTGGCATCCCAGGCTTGATGCCGGCAGTGCGGCGCCAAAATATGCCCTCTACGGCAATGGCCGGTATTTCATCGGTCCTTCTCTTGCCTTGAGCCTGGACGGACAACGTTGGGAGGGGACAACCCTTCCTGCTTTTTACACCAGCATTGCTTTTGCGGGAAACTTCTTTTTCGCTCTGGGCTCTTCTACTTATATCTACGTGAGCAAAGATACGTTGCATTGGTGGGGCGTACCCAGCCTGCCCGCGGGCGTCACGCTGACCTGCGTCGCCTATGATTCGTTAACTGAAAGATATGTAGCGGGATCAACGACGGGAGACGTGGCAATCAGTCCAGATGGCATGAACTGGACTTGGTATCCGACGCCTGAGTTGGGCTCAATTTCTGCACTTATCAACGGTGGTGGGCGCTGGCTGGCAATCAAGAATGTGCAATCGGGGAAAGTACTACTTGGTAGCGGCGATGGAGAGAATTGGCAGGTACTTCAGACCCCAGAAATCGGCCAAGGACCCATCGCGTATGGAGCAGGCCGATTCGTTGCCTTTACGGGCTTTGGAGGCTATGGCTCCTCCAATGGGATGGTGAGTTTGGACGGCGTCAGTTGGATTGCAATACCATCCTGGACATCGCAACCGGTGTTGGCTCTGGCCTATGGCGCGGGACGTTTTGTTGCGGCCACATACATGGGGGAGATATGGGCGAGCTCCGATGGTTTCTCCTGGCACCCTACAGGCACGGGAAATTGTCTTCCGTCGTTTTCCCGCGTCTTTCGCCTGGGAGCGCCCCCGGCTTTCTATGCGGTAGGGTGGAACGGACAATATGAAATTGGCATATGGCGAAGCGAAGACGGCATAGCCTGGACCGTTGTGTGGAAAGGCCCACACAATCTTGTGGCAATAGCTTACGGAGGTGGCCTATTTGTCGCCGTGAATGGCCAAGGCCTCATCCTTTCTAGTGCGGATGGCGTCACCTGGGAAATCGTGAGGCCTCGGGACAATCAATCTCCCATGATAGACGCCGTCTGTTACGGAGGAGGCCATTTCGTAGCCGTTGGAAGCGCAGGCTACGGTTTGTGGAGCCCAGACGGGAAGAATTGGACTCTATTTCCTACCCCTGATCCACGTGGGAATTTGACCACACACGCGCTCGCTTATGGTGCTGGGCGGTTTGTATTGGGAGCGGTAGGGCACAGTCTCTATTCCAGCCCAGATGGCCTCTCTTGGGAGAAGGTTTGGGATGGGGGTTCGTCAACATTTAAAGCCGTAGTCTATGGAGATCAGGGATTTATTGCGGGACCGAGCCAGGATCTCGATCATCCCGGCTGCCTTATCAGCCCGGATGGCGTGCACTGGCAAACCAGTGATCCATTCCTGTTTAACTTCAACGTCGCGTGGTACTTGAACAAGCGCTACATGGTTTTGAGCGAAACTGCTGAGATATTCGTAAGTAGTAATGGGGTCCAGTGGTCCCATGAGCCGTCATCTTTCCCGTTTTACCCGGTGGACCTCATGTGGGACGGAGAAAAGCTTGTCGGATTCGGAAGAACCGACGAGGGCTGCGTGCTCCGGTTCTCTGGTGAGAATTGCATGCCATCCGTGACAGGTCTTTCACCGGCGAACGGTCCGACCGATGGCGGCACGAACGTCGCGATTTCTGGGCATTCCCTGTCAGACGTGAGCGCCGTCTACTTCGGTGATGTTCCCGCAGCCAGCTTCAACGTGGTCTCCGACGAGCTGATAATGGCTGTTACTCCCAGCCATGACCGAATCGCAGCGTGGGTTAACGTAGAATCACCAGCCGGGCGTTCGGTCGCGGTTTCTGGAGCATCCTACACATTCGAGTCTCCAACTCCGTACTTTGACATTGCGAGGATTGACTGGTTGGCCTCGAAGCCTTCTCTCGTGATCAGCGGTTTCGGATTTCATCGGGATTGTATTGTGCGGATCAATGGGGTAAGGGTTCCCAAGTTGAAGATGAAGCCGGTAGCAGGTGGAGTATTGCAGGCCATAGTGACCGGGGGGGCGGCGTTAAGAGCATTGCTTCCCAAGGGAACTGTTGTTGCCGTTACTCTTGACAATCCTGGCAACCCCTTGATGACGGCCATCGGCCTGTTTAAGAGAACCAAGTGAATCGCATTGGGAAAATCAAAGGGGGATTCAAGGGTTTGGCAATTGCCTCCATCCAACGAGCCGCCGTCCTCTTCTTGACCTTGCTGGTCTGTGGCTCCCTACTGCTCGCAGCCGTTCCTATCGAACCGCAGACGACCGCACTCAAGGTGGGCGTGTTCAAAGGCCACGGCGCCTCGGCGGGCAGCATCCAGAACGCCTTCGAGGCCCTTCGGATTGACCCCGCCATTCGCCCGTCCCTCGTGAGCGCCGCGGAGATCCAGGCGGGGGCACTGGACAAGCTGGACGTGATCGTCTTCCCCGGCGGGGGAGGCGGGCGCGAGTTCACGGACCTGGGAGACGCGGGTGCGGCCCTCGTGCGGGATTTCGTGCTGAACAAGGGTAAGGGCGCCGTGGGCCTCTGCGCCGGGGCGTACCTCCTCTCCGACACCCCAGGCTACGCGTGCCTCCACCTCTGTCCCATGAAGGCCATCGACCGCGAGCACGACGAGCGGGGCCACGGCCTCATCGCTTACGCGCCCACTCCCGAGGGCCTCGCCTTCTTCCCCGAGCTCAAGGGGTGGGGCGACGGGCGCATCTTCTACTACGAAGGCCCCATCCTCGTTCCCGCCGGTGAGGGCCCTCCGGCCTGCACCGTGCTGGCCACCATGGTGAGCGACGTCCATCTCGAGAACGATGCCCCCGCGGGCATGACGCCTGGGCGCCCGCTGTTTGTGAGCGCGGAGGCGGGCAAGGGGCGCGTCTTCCTCTCCTCGGGGCACCCCGAGGCGACCCCCGGATTGCGCTGGATGGTCTGCCGGGCCGCGCGCTGGACGGCCCGGAGGGAGCCGGTTTCTTACACGGCAGCCGTGGTCCGGCCGGGATTACTTGGCAATGACATCCTCTACGACAAGGCCCTCCGGGACGAGGAGGCCAGCCTTTTCCAAACCCTCATGTACGGCGCATCGGACGCCCGGTGCGCGGCCATCCACCGCCTGGTGGACATCCGAAGCTGGGACGGGCCCCTCTGGATCCGGGGCTTTGTGCGCTCCTCCGCGCCCGAGGTGCGCGTCTGCGCCGCGCGGGCCTTCGTGGAGCTGGAGTGGACGGCGGGCATCCCGGACCTCGAAGAGGCCGTTCGCGTCGAGCAGGACAAAGTGGTCCGGGCGGACTTGGCCGCGTGCCTCGGCCGTCTC
>JAKAJA010000486.1 GCA_021814085.1 Acidobacteriota bacterium
CGAGGGTGCCGCGGGCTTCAGGAGCATGAGGAACCCCGTGAGAACAGTGATCCCCAGTACCACGGCTCCTGCCAGAACCATTCTCCGTCTCTTCTTCCGGGCCGCCTGCTCCGGTCTCGCGTAATCCACGGATCCCCCTTCGATGCCCATCCGGGTACTCAGGCGAACCGTGACGAGCAAGCTCCGTGCCCGCCGAGTGCATGGCTGCGTCTCGACGCCTGGAGCCTGTAGAAGCCCCATTTACTGGTTGGGGCGTATTCCAGATGGGTGTCCGAATTCGGGCGGTGGGCGTTCGATTCTGGGACGATCGCCCATCAGGCGGGCAGGAGGAGGCGGGCGATGCACCCCGGACCCTCTCTCCGGTTGGCCAGCGTGAGAGCGCCGCCGTGGGCCTCGGCGATTTGCCGGCTCAAGGCGAGGCCGATTCCCGTCCCCCCGGGCTTGGTCGTAAAGAAGGGCACAAAGAGGTTGTCGGTGCCGGCCAGGCCGGGGCCTTCGTCCTCCACCCAGATCTCCACGCCGATTTCCGAGTGTTCCCACCCGATCCGCACCGTTCCGTGTGTTTCGAGGGCGGCATCGACCGCGTTGCGCAAGAGGTTGATGAGCACCTGCTCGACCTGTCCCGCATCGGCCCGGATGGATCGATGATCACCGGCCACCACGGTTGCATGGAGCCTTCTTTCCAAGGCGGCCGCGCGCTCCACCAGAGCCCCCACCTCCACCGGAGCCAACACCGGCTTGGGCAGCCGGGCGAGCCGGGCGTACCCCTCCATGAAGCGGCTCAGCGCCTCCGCTCTGGAGCCGATGACGGCGAGGCCTTCGGTAGCATCCTCCCGCCAGTTCGGATCGCCGGAACTCCCATCCAGGCCCCGTTGCAGGCTGTCAGCGATGGAGCGGATGGGAGCCAGAGAGTTGTTCACTTCGTGGCCCAGGACTCGAATCAGCCGCCTCCAGGCCGTTCGCTCCTCCTCCCGGAGAGCCTCGCTGAGGTTGGAGAGGACGAGGAGCTGGTGCGGCTCGCCTCCCTCCCGGAAGGTGCTCCGCCTCATTTCCCATCGACCCGAGGCTCCGGGAAAGGCTCCCTCAAAGGTTCGCATGGCCTCTCCGGCAAGACAGCCCGAGAGACCGGCCTCTTCCGCGCTCCGTCCCACCAGCCGGACGGCGGGCTGGCGAAGGAGCTTTTCTCCGGCTCGGTTGACGAGCTTCAGGCGGTCCAAAGCGTCGAAGGCAAACACCGACGCGTCGATCTGCTCCATCACCTTCTTCATGAGCGCCGTCGCCTCGCTGGCCTGAAGACGCTGATCCCGCAGGTTAGCGGCCAGGAGGTTCACCTCCTTGGCCACTTCGGCCAAGGGATCGCTTCCGCCCGCATGGGCTCGGATCGAGAAGTCCCCTTCGTTGAGCGCGGCGATCAGATTGGCGATGGTACGCAGGGAAAAGCCGATCCTTCCCAGCAGAGCCAGGGTGCCGCCCCCCCACAGGGCGAGGAGAACGAGCGTCAGCGTGAGCTTGGTCAGAGGGTGAAAGGGGTGGAGCCACACCAGGAGGAGAGCGGCGGCTGTGCCAGGCGCTCCGGAGACTAGCACAAGGATGCGGATGCGTTGCATGGGATGCATTAGAGGCCGTGCTTGCTCATTCGCCGGTAGAGGGCGCTACGGCTGAGATCGAGGGCTTGTGCCGCCCGGGTCACGTTGCCGCCGTGACGCTCCAGCGCCTTCTGGATGAGGAGGCGTTCCACCTGCTCCAGGCTCATACTGTCGAGGTCGAGTGGGCCGGCGGCCTTGGTGAGCCTGAGATCGGCCGCGAGAATCTCGGAGCCGAGGCTCAGGACCACCGCCCTCTCGACCGCATGGTCCAGCTCCCGGACGTTGCCCGGCCATGAATAGGCAAGCAAGGCCTCCATGGCGCCGGCCGCAAAGCCTTCCACCTGCTTCCGGTAGTGCCCCGCATGGCGGGCAAGGAAGTGAGCCGCGAGGAGGGGGATGTCCTCGCGGCGCTCTCGCAGGGGCGGCAGGTGGACTTCCACCGTGTTGAGGCGGTAGAAGAGGTCCCTCCTGAATAGGCCGGAATCGACCCGTTGCGCCAAGTCGGCATTGGTCGCGGCCAGGAGGCGGACATTCATCCGTCGCGTCCTCGACGAGCCGACGCGCTCGAACTCGCCCGTTTCCAGGAACCTGAGCAGCTTGGCCTGGGCCGGCAGAGGCACGTTGGCGATCTCGTCAAGAAACAGCGTCCCGTCATCCGCCAGCTCGAAGCGTCCGAGGCGGTCCTCCCGGGCATCGGTGAAGGCCCCTTTGACGTGGCCGAAAAGCTCGCTCTCGAGGACGCTCTCCGCCAGGCTCGCGAGGTCCACGGTGACGAAGGGGCCGGCGGATCTCAGGGACAGGCCGTGGAGAATCCTGGCAAGCAGGTTCTTCCCGGTCCCGTTTTCGCCGGTGACAAGCACACAGGCATCGGAGGGGCCGACGCGGTTCAAAAGCTCCACGACGGCGAGCATGGCTCCCGAGCGGGCGATGAGTTCACCGGGAGTCCCCGCCCGCAAGGTTCGATTTTCTTCGCTCAACCGGGCCTGCTGGCGAAGTGCCCGCCCCAATTCGATCTGGGTGCGGAGGGTGGCCATCAGGCGCGCGTTCTCCCATGGCTTCTGGA
>JAKAJA010000487.1 GCA_021814085.1 Acidobacteriota bacterium
TGCCCAGGCGGGTGTAAATGTATCCGGGCTCCTTGCCGGCAAATCGGGCAGCCCCCTGGTCGGTGGACGCGAAGGCGAAGGTGGAGGTCTGATAGATGGGCGGGGCGACGGCGCCGAAAAGTTTGTCCGGAGCCTGTCCCGCGTGGATGCATTTGGTGTCGGTGGCCCAATCTTTTTGGTCGTGCTCGCTCATGGTTCCCCTCCCCCGGTCCGGTAGTATCCCAGTTCTTCATCGGGCGGACAAGGCGGGGGTTGGTGAGAGGCAGAGGGCAGAAGGCAGGGGGCAGGTGTGAAAAGGGAGAAGGGAGAAGTGAGGAGTGAGGAGCGAGGCGTCAGGGGTTGGGCGTCAGGTCAGGGGTGAAGAGTAGAACCACTGCCAGGTTGCCTCATTGCTTCTGCTTCTGCTTCTGCTTCCGCCTTCCGACTTCCGCCTTCCGCCTACGTCGCCTCGAGCCGCTTCAGCCGCCACGCGGCGAGGAGGAGGCAGCCCAGGACCATGACCGCGCTCATCCCCCCGACGTTCATGGCAGGCAGGGCGTAGGCGGCCTCGGGGCCCCGTCCCAATAGATGGCTGTAGTACTGGTAGACGGGGCGCGCGGAGAGGATCAGGACCGCGCCCACGTACAGAAGCGAGATGAACATGTAGGCGAGGCCCCACGCGCTCATGACAGCCTTGGCGGGGTTGCGGGAGTCGAAGACTGGCTGGGCGCTCCCCATGCAGAGGGCCAGGGCCGAGAGGGCCAGCGAGGAGGCCACGGCCAGGAAGACGGAATAGTAGAGGGCTTTGCCCTCCACTCCGAGGAACCGGTTGGAGCCGTAGAGGGTCAGGGCCGCGAGGCCGCTGAGGGGCACGGCGGTGAAGAGGTACTTGGCCCAGAGGTAGGACCAGACGTCCACGGGGAGAACGCGGGAGGCGAAATAGGCCTTCCCCTCCGAGCCCACCGCCGTGAAGGCGAAGCGGCTGGCCACGGATGTCACGATGAGGCCAAGGGTGGCCAGGTTCCAGAAGGAGACCGCCACCCTAAAGACGGCCACGCCGGAAGGCATGTACCGGACGTTGAACAGGTAGATGACCACCAGGGCCGCCAGGATGATCAGCTGGCCCCACTGGGTCGGGTCCCGGAAGAAGAGGAGGGCGTCCCGCTTCAAGATGGCCCTCGCTTTGGGGCCCGCCGGCACGGGCGCCAGAATCAGCCGCAAGGCGATATCGCCGAGCCTCGCCCTCGCTCCCCCCGACACCATGCTCTGCTGTTCCTGCGCGCGGCCGTACCCCCTCCAGTGGAAGACCTTCAAGAGCGCCGCAGCGAATCCCACGCAGGTGAAGGCGACGCCGCCCAAGCGCGCCACTTCGGGCCACACCTTGGCCCATTCGCCTTCGGCGCTCCTCACAACCACCTCGGCCAGCCAAGTAGAAGGCAGGAGGGACTCGCTGGGCATGCGGATGGAGCGGAGGACTTCTAGAACCTCCGCGGAGGATTGGGGATTCAGGAGGGCTTCGGGCCTCGCCATCCGGAAGAGGACCACCAGCATGGACAGCATGACCACGGACATGACCGTCAGAACCTGGTGGAGCCTGCGGGCAGGAAAGAACCGGGCCATGAGCACGGTGAAGGAGATGCCGAGGGACAGGGGGATGGTCAGGTAGACCCCCAGGGCCGCAAGGGAGAGGAGGAGCGCCCAAATGCCAGCCGCGGAAAGGCTCCAATAGGCCACCGCCACGGGGATCATGAGGAGGGCCACCATGTACCCGGCGTTCACCGCCGCCTCGGCGGCCCGCTGGGCGCGCAGGCGCCTGCGCGCGATGGGCAAGGGGAGGAGGAAGGAGAGGTCCTCGTCCAGGTAGAGGTAGGACAGGGCGCTCACGGCCGCCGAGAAGAGGAGGAGGGTGAAGGTAGTGAGGAGGACGAGGCCCATGAGCTTCCCCGCCACGGCCAGCAGGAGCATGCGCGGTATGCCCTCGCCGACCTGGTTCGCCAGCAGGTTGCCAAAAATCCTGCGGAAGAACAGGAAGTCTCCAACCCCGAAGAGGCCCCCCGCCACGGCGAAGGCGACAAAAAATATCCCGCGCACGAGGGTCGGGGGCCACACGCGGTGCCACGTCATCTTCAGGCGCAGGCGGGTCAGGAGGAAGGGGATCATGGGCGGGGGACCTGGCGAATGGCGAATGGTGAATGGTGAATGGCGAATGTGAAACTTGGAAGCGGACGGGCAGAGGCGTGAAAATATGCCCACGGGCCTTCTTGGGGATCGGAGGATCTGTGCGTTGGGCAGACTGCCGCACAGCCGTTCAGTTCAATGTCCAATATGGGTTCAACATGCGACATCCGACATCCCACATTCGACATTCTATCTTCCGTACCTTCCGACGAGGGGGACAAACACGCACCCGCCCCGGCGGTCCGTCCTCAGGCCATCCTCCGTCCTCGTGATGGTCTCCAGGACCTGCCCGCCCGTCAAGGGGTTGTCCACCGGGGCGGCGAGGATGCCCCCCGGCGCCAGCTGCACCAGGAGAGGCTCGGGAGTTCTCGGACAGGCCGCGGAGATCAAGATCCTGTCAAACGGTGCCTCCTCGGGCCAGCCCAGGCCGCCGTCCCCACACCGCACGGGCAGTTCGGGAAGCCCGGCCGCCCGGAGGCGCGCCGCGATTC
>JAKAJA010000488.1 GCA_021814085.1 Acidobacteriota bacterium
CCCCGCATTATGCCCCGCGATCCCATGGGCGCAAAGGCTGTGCGCGAGACCGGGGCTGTGACAGAATAGCCGCGCGAGGACGACCTCATGCCTGACCTGCTCGTGAAGCTTTACGAACTCCCTTCCATCGAGAAGCGGTTGGATGCCCTCGCCCGTGAGGCCATCACCATCCGCCCCGCCATGGCGTATGAGAAGCATCTCGTGACGGCCTGGGTCCGCTCCACCTTCGGCGAGGGATGGGCCAGCGAGTGCGACGTGGCCTTCTCCCGCTCCCCCATCGCCTGTCACCTCGCCACGAGGGAGGGGATGGTACTCGGATTCGCCTGCCACGACGCCACGGCCCTGGGCCTATTCGGCCCCACAGGTGTGACCGAGGCCATGCGCGGCAGGGGCGTCGGCGCCGCCCTCCTCCTCGCCTCCCTGCACGCCATGGCCGGCCGGGGCTACGCCTACGCCGTCATAGGGGGCGCCGGTTCCGTGGAGTTTTACGCCAAGGTGTGCGGGGCGGTGGAGATTCCAGGATCCACGCCGGGCATCTACAGGGACAGGTTGGCGGACTGAGCCCTATCGGGGTTGTATGGGGCCAGCGCCGGGCGGTCCCGCGCCGTCCACCGGCACGTAGACCCCGCGCTGTGCCATGTATTCCACGTGCCTGTTATTGAGGAAAGTGATCAGAGCCTTGAGCCCATCCCGGCCGATCCGAGCGGGCCGGCCGTGCTTCCCCTCCCGCAAGCGTTCCTCGTGCAAGCTGAAAAGTTGTTCCGATGACCCTCCCGGGAGGGAACGGGAGTCGAACTCCGGGGGGCTGTTGAACCTCTTGGCCGCGGAGCTTTCACCCAGGAATGTGCCGTCGTCAAACCGCGAGAAACAGAACGAGACAACCTCCCGCCGCGTCACGAGGCCGACGGTCTTTTCCACGAAGGCCGTCTGTGCCACCGTGAGCTCGTCTGCGCTCAGGAAGACGACTGCGGCGCTTCGCATGCCATCCCCCCGGAGAGGCACCGTGTAGTGGAAGGCGGGGCGAAACCCGAGGCTGGTCCAGCCTGACGAGGGGATGGAGAGGGCCAGCTTCACGTCCTCATCGAGGGTTTCCGGGCCTACCAGGGTGATTTCGTCGACGTAGGGAACGATGGTGCTGACCTGGATGGGAATCAAGAGAGTCTTGAGAACCGCTCCAACCGCGAAGCCGAGTCCCGGCGAGACCCGCCAGAGCTCCGCGTATGTGAGCTTCCTCGTGTCCACCCTGTAGTAACGGGTCGCGCCCATGGGTTCTCCATCAGATGGCACCCTTCAGATAGGCCTGTCTTCTGTCCTCGGGGAGCCGCTCGACGGCATAGCGGAGCGCGGTCCTCGGCATGGCGGGGTAATGAGCCATGAGGAACGCCTCCTCCGCCCCGAGGTCGCGCTTGCCGATCTCGCGGAGCATCCAGCCCACGGCCTTATGAATCAGGTCGTGCCCGTCGGCAAGGAGAGTCTTGCTGATGGCCAGGGCATCGGCGAAGTCGCCCTTCCGGATGAAATGGAACGTGGAGAGGATGGCGATCCTGCGCTCCCAGAGGCTCTTGGACCTGGCGAGGTGGTGAAGAATTCGCCGGCTCCTCGTCTCCAAGTGAGGGCCCACGAGATACGGCGCGGAGAGATCAACCAGGTCCCAATTATTCACGAAGGCGGTGTGTGACAGATAGAGGTCGAATAGGGCCGCTCGCTCGCCATCATCCCCCAGCTGGTACTGGCGGACCATGAGGAGCAGGGCGAGAAGCCGTGCTTCGTGGATCGGTGACTTGAGGAGTTTCAGGAGTTCGGCCTGGCTCAGGTTTGGAAGTTCCTTGCTCAGGTGCCGAATCTGGGGCACGGCCACGCCCACGAAGCGGTCCCCCTCACCGTACTGACCTCGGCCCGTCTTGAAGAACGAGCGCGATACCCGCGCCCGTTCCGGGCTGCCGAGCGCCTTCAGGCGGCGGCACGCTCCAGTGGCGGTCACTACCACGGAGACCTTGCCTCCCTCACGTTCGTCGTGCCTCGCGCCACAGGAGGATGGCCAGTAGCCCCGTAAAGAGAGCCCCGGGAATGCTCATCCAGACGGGAATCTCGGTGCTGCCAATCAGAATGTGAATACCGAGGGCGACCCGCAGGGCGTGGATGACGCAGATCACCGCCAGAAAGGCAACCGCCAAGAACGTGAAGGGCTTCCGTCCCAATTTTCCACCTCCCCTGCGGCCTTTGGCCGCGCCAACAGTGCGACTGGGCCTCACCCCGCGTGAATAGGACCTCTACGGCTTCACCTCGACGACAGCCGTGGCCGTCCGCCCGAACACTTCGGGCTCGTACATCTCCTCCGCATGGGCCGGGGCGGTCCGGAATGTACCGGCCGTCGTGGCCCGGCAGACGTAGCTGAACGTGTGGTGCCCCTCGGCCAGCCGTGTGCCGAAGAGGAGGACGCGGTCGTCGTGGCGCTCCACGTGGTCGAAGCCGCCCCGCTCCCACCAGTCCATCCACTCACCCTGGTCCTCCGTCTCTTCCTGCTGGCCGGCGAGGTCGCGCGCCGTCGTGTTGAACCAGGATTCCACGGGTTCGAAGCCCGCGGGGATGGGATCGGTCACGGCCACCCAGCGGCGCTCCTTGGTGAGGTCGAAGTCGAGGACGAC
>JAKAJA010000489.1 GCA_021814085.1 Acidobacteriota bacterium
GCGTCAACGAATGAAGGGCGGGGCGAAAGTCCCGCCCTTTTCTTTTGTTCAATCCAGGACGCGTTGTTTGAAGGAGCGTTCCGCCGCAGTCGGGTCAGATCCGCGGAAGGCGAGGTGGCCGCACCGGAGGCATACTGAAAACGTATGTTGAGGATGCGGACACCGAGCCTGACAAAGGAGGTGGCCCGGCTCCGGCGGCGCCAGCCTCAGAACGCGTACCCGATGAAGAAGTAGATCTGATACGGCGCCGGGTTCTGGGCATCCTTCTTGAGGCGCCACGCGATGTCCAGTCCCACGGGACCCACGGGGGTCTGGTAGCGGAGGCCCGCCCCCGTCCCCGCCCGGAGCCAGTCCCTTGGGAAGTCGAAGGCCTTGGGGAGGGCGTTCCCCGCGTCGAGAAAGGCCACTCCCCGCAGGTTGCCCTTCAATGGGAACCGCAGCTCCGCCGAGGCCTCCAGGAGGCCGTCCCCTCCGAGGAGCGCCCCCTCGGGGGAGAGGGGCCCGAGGGTGTCGTAGCCGTACCCCCGAATGCTGTTGGCCCCGCCCGCGTAGAATCGCCTGGTCAGAGGAACTCCTTCCGGGTTGCCCGTGGAGATGCCCCCCACCTTCACGCGGAGGGCCACCACCCATTCGGGCCTCAGGGTGAAGTACTGACGGCCCTCCAGGATGGCCTTGGTGAAGAAGGTCCCCCCGTCCAATACTTGCGTGGGCTCCACGTAAAGGCTCGCGATCATGCCCCGCGCCGGGTCCATGGGGGCATCGGTGGTTTTGTAGGTGAGACTCGCCGCGACGGATCCCATGCTCACGACCTGCCGCGCGCCTCCCGCGAGGGCATCCTCGAGGCTCTGGTTGGGCGTGAACTCCAGGACCCGCTCGAAGACGAGGAAGGCGGTCCCCCGGAGCCTGTCGGCCAGGAAGTCCCGCTGGAGGCCCCCCTGCGCCTTGAGGTAGTTGTAGTCGAAATCCTGCTCCACCTTCCGGCCCAGGGTGATGTTGGAGAGGAGGGTCGTCTTGGCGTCGAAGATGTACGGCCGGCGCAGGTAGGTTTCCAGCTTGTCGTCGATGGCCGAGACCTTGGCCTCCGCCCCCACCACCATGGTATGGTCCGCGAACCGCAGGGTCTCCCAGCGGACCTGCGCCCTGAGGAGGTCCTCCGTCCCGTAGCCGATGCCCACCCGCACGCGCTGGAGTTTGCCTTCCACGAGGCGGACGCGGACGTTCACCGTGTCCGGCGAGGCCCCCGGCAAGGTTCTCATGATCACCGACTCGAAGAGCCCCAGCCTGTAGAGGTTGTCCCGGCTCTCATCCACTTTGGATTGGCGGTAGATGTCGCCCGGGGCGAAGGCCAGGGCCCTGCGCAGGATCCGCTCCTCCGAGAGCTTCCTCCCGACGAACTCCACCTGCCCCACGGTGCACCGCGCTCCGGGGCTCAGGAGATAGCTCGCGGCGACCTCGTGGAGAGACAGGTCCGCGACGGCCTCGGGCTTCACCTCGGCGAAGGCCCGGCCGTCCTCCTTCATCCGTTGGAGCAGGAGCACCCCCGCGGCCTCGTAGGCGTCCGCCGAGAAGGCCTGGCCCGCGCGCAGGGGGAGGTCCCAGCCGAGGATCTGCGGGTCGGCCGCCCCTGGCGGCGAATCGGGGGCGAGGGATACGGAAACCGTCTTCACGAGGCATGGGGGACCTTCGACCACGCTGACCAAGACGGCGTTCGCCCCCGGACGCTCCACGGCGACCGCCGCGTCGAAGTACCCATGGCGCTGGTAGAAGTTGCGAACGGATTCGGCGATGGCCTCCAGGTCCGACCGCTCGGCCCTGGGAGGCCTGTGGAGGAGCCACTGGCCCACGGAGGCTTTCACCCCCGCGGCTTCGAGGACCTCCTTGGAGGGAAATGCGCTGGCGCCTTGGAGGCGAACGGTCACGGGGTCCTTGGCCTTCTTGGGCTCCTTGGCTCCGGCCGTAATCCCGTGGGCGAGGAGGGCCAGGACGGCGGAGAGGACCACGGCCGCAGCGAACCGCTGCCGGCGCATCAGTAGCGAGCCTCCCAGAAGAGGTCCATGCCCGTGGTTCCCTTGCTGCTGCCGGAGGCCTGGACGCTCCAGTGCCGGTCATAGCGGTACCGGAGGTTCACCCACCACTCGGGCAGGGCGCCGAAGGTCTGTTGGTACTCGAGGACGGTCCTGTCCCCCAGGCTCTTGCTGAGGGCGACCTGGGGGCTGGCGCCCACGCCGATGGACATGGAGTCCAGGCCCAGCGCGTCCTTCGTCTGATCCAGGATCGGCGTGGCGCCGTAGAGGGCCACGGCGCCCGCGGCCGAGGAGGAGACCGTCTGAGAGTCACCCGTCCTCAGGTCCTTCGAGGTGCGGCCCACGACCAGGAGGGAGAGGATGTCGCTCTGCTCCAGGGGCGGGCTGGAGCTGAGGCGGAGCTCGGGCCTGCTGGCAAGGCCCGTGAGATGGACCTCCACGTCCGTGTCCTGGACGCGGTAGAGGGCCGTGATGTTGAGGAACGGCGTGAGGTTGGTGGTCCCGTCGAAGGAGACCCGGGAGTCGTGCAGCTCGAACTTCTTCCCCTCGAAGAAGAAGCGCCCCTGGAGAATTTCCAGCGAGCCGCCCACGGCAGGACCTCTGGGCGTGAACCGGACCG
>JAKAJA010000490.1 GCA_021814085.1 Acidobacteriota bacterium
CACGGAGGCGTGCGATTGGCTCGAACAGACCATGGTGCCCTACTACCCCATCGGCGATGTGAAGACCCCCGAGAAGGGGGTCCTGTGGCCGGCGGCCCAGGGTGCGAAACAGGAAGAGGCGAGGTAAGGCCATGCACAACGAGATCGTCTTGGCGGGGTTCGGAGGGCAGGGCGTCCTGCTCATCGGCAAGCTGCTGGCCTACGCCGGCATGAAGGCGGGCAAAGAGGTGACGTGGATGCCGGCCTACGGGCCCGAGATGCGGGGCGGCACGTGCAACTGCACGGTGGTCATCAGCGACCAGCAGATCGGCGCCCCCGTGACCAAGCATCCCCACGGGATCATCGTCCTCAACCTCCCGTCGCTGGACAAGTTCGAGGATGCCGTCCGGCCCGACGGGATCATCGTGGTCAACACGGGCCTCATCAACCGGCTCCCCCACCGCACCGACGTGGTGGTGGTCCCGGTGGACTGCAACGATATGGCCCTGGAGGCGGGCACGGCCAAGGCCGCCAACATGGTGGCCTTGGGCGCCTACCTGGGCGCATCCCGGATCGTGGACGTGGACCTGGTCAAGAAGGCCCTCGAAGACACCTTCGCGGCCCGCCCAAAACTCATCCCCATCAACCTCGTGGCCCTGGGCAAGGGATACGAGATCGGAATGGCGCACGCCCCCGCGGCCGCGGCGCGCTGAGGAGCTGACACCATGGCAAAGAAACTGATGAAGGGCTGCGAAGCCATCGGGGAGGCCGCCATCAAGGCAGGCTGCCGCCATTTCTTTGGATACCCCATCACCCCGCAGAACGAGATTCCCGAGTACATGTCGGCGCGCCTGCCCCAGGTGGGCGGCGTGTTCGTCCAGGCGGAGAGCGAGGTAGCGGCGAGCAACATGCTCTACGGCGCCTCGGGCGCGGGGGTCCGCGTCATGACCTCCTCCTCCAGCCCGGGCATCAGCCTCATGATGGAGGCCCTCTCCTACATGGCGGGGTCCGAACTGCCCGTGGTCATCGTCAACATCATGCGGGGCGGACCAGGGCTGGGCGGCATTCTGCCGAGCCAGTCGGACTACTTCCAGGCGACCAAGGGGGGCGGCCACGGGGACTACAACTGCCTCGTCCTCGCCCCGTCCTCGGTCCAGGAGGCGGCGGACCTCATGGCCGACGCCTTCGCTCTGGCCGACAAATACCGCAACCCCGTCCTCGTTCTCGGTGACGGCCTCATCGGGCAGATGATGGAACCCGTGGAGTTCAAGACGGAGATCAAACCCGAGGACCTGCCCCCGAAATCCTGGTCCACCACCGGTTGCAAGGGCAGGAAGCCCAACATCATCAACTCCCTCTACCTGGCCGCCGAGCAGCTCGAAGAGCACAACTGGCACCTCCAGCGTAAGTACGCCGAGATGGTGAAGAACGAGAAGCGCTTCGAGACCTACAACACGGAGGGCGGCTGTGATGTCCTGGTGGTCGCCTACGGCACGGTGGCCCGCATCGCACGCACGGCCATCGACGAACTGAAGGGCAAGGGGGCAAAGGTCGGACTCTTCCGCCCCATCACCCTATGGCCCTTCCCAATGGAGGCCCTGTGGGAGACCGCCGAGAAGTCCTCCAAGATCCTCACCTGCGAACTATCCTGCGGCCAGATGGTGCATGACGTGCGGTACGCCATGATGGGCCGTCGCCCGGTGGAGTTCTTCGGCCGGGTCGGGGGCATGGTCATGGGACCGGAGGAGATCATCGAACAGGTCGAAAAACTGGCGGGCGCTCACGCCTAGGAGAGACCCGATGCAAATACCCGAGCAGATTCTCGCGATCCTCAAGAAGGCCTATCAGATCGAGGTGGACGGGTACACCTTCTACTCCATGACCGCCGGCAAGACCACCAAGCCCGCCGTGAAGGAGCTCTTCGAGAAGTTGGCCCACGACGAGATCCAGCACCAGGCCTACCTCAAGGAGGTCATGAAGAACTACGACCAGATGGGGACCTCCGCCTTCCATGCGAAGCAGGCCGCCTACGACCTCACGGAGTTCAGCCAGAAGATTTTCACGGACCGCTTCCGCGAGCAGGCCAAAGGGGCATCCTTCGAGATGGGGGTCCTCTCCGTGGGCATGACCCTGGAGAACAACGCCATCGCCCACTTTTCCTCCGCCGCCAGGGACGCCCGAGAGCAGGACGTGAAGGCCTTCTACCAGTTCCTCTCGGACTGGGAAAAGCAGCACTTCGACGCCCTCCAAGGCCTCTTCAACAGCGTCCGGGAGGATTTCTGGCACGCGGGTGGGTTCGCCGCCTTCTGACGTGCTGCCATGCGGCCCGAAAACGAGGGGTTCAGGGGGGGCGGGAAACCGCCCCTTCCTTTATTTCCAGGCCTTCGGAGGCGGCGCAGGCTGGGCACGGAGGCAAAACCGGGCGAGGCGGTTCAGCTTTTCAGGCCTAATTCCTTGACAGGCCTTTCTTTTGTTCCCTATACTTACGTTGTTGCGGTGTAATTATTAGGGAGGGTGCCTTCCTGCCATGGCCGAGCGCTTGGGTGAGCTCCTCATCAAAGCTGGATTGGTGACGCAGACTCAGATCGAAGAAGCGCTGAAGCTGCAGAAGACCAACGGCGGAAAGCTGGGCTACAACCTCGTGAAGTTGGG
>JAKAJA010000491.1 GCA_021814085.1 Acidobacteriota bacterium
GGGTGGAACTGGCACTTCCCCGAGGGGGAGCGCCCCGCCGCCGCCCAGGTCCAGGTCCGCTACCACCAGGCGCCCGGGGAGGCCTGGCTCGTTGAGGCGGGCGAAGGGCTGATGATAGAATGGAAGGACCGCCCAAGGCAGGTCACCCCCGGGCAAGCGGCCGTCGCCTACCGGGGGGACACGGTCGTCGGGGGTGGATGGATCCGCAGGGGGCAGGGATGATCGATCACGGCGTTTACGCCTTGTTTTTTTATGTGGCCGCCATGGCCTTCGCCCTCCTCTACGGGGGGTTCCGCCAGCGCGTCCTGTTCATCCTCACCGCGGCTTTCTCGGGGGTGGGGTTCGCGATCCAGGCCTGGCAGCTGGGAGCGGCTTGGTCCGAATTCGGAGCACCTCCCGCCTCCAACCTCCACGAGCTGTTCCAGCTCACCTCATGGGCGGTGCTGGCCCTCTTTTTCGCCCTCTACCCCGTGACCCGGAGCAAGATCCTCGTGTTTTTCCTCATGCCCCTGGTGAACCTGACCTACCTGGCGGGGATGATGGTCCCCAACACCCCCGTGGAGGCCAAGCCTTTCTACTTCACCGCATGGTTCGCGGTACACATCTTCCTCCTGGTGTTCGGCATCGCCTTCTTCTTCGTGTCCTTCCTCTACGCCGCCATTTTTATCATGCAGGACCACAGCCTGCGGTACCGGCACGCCCCCTCCCACCTTCCCATCCCCTCCCTGGAAGAGGCGGAGCGGTGGTCGGCGAGGCTCCTGCTGGCGGGCTATCCCCTGTTCACCATCGGCATGTTCTCCTCCATCCTCTACGGCGTCCTCTATGGCAACCGCAAGGACTATCGGCCCGGCCTCCTCGAGGGGGCCAGCGTCCTGGCCTGGCTCGTGTTGGGCATGGCGAGCTACGGCTGGCTCACGGCCAAAGTGCATCCACGCCGCAGATCCTGGCTGGTGGTGGCCGGGGCGGCATTCTCCGTTCTCATCATTCTGGGGATCATCTGGCATTGAGCGAACTCGTCCTGGTTGGGGTCAACCACAAGAAGACCCCCGTCGAACTCCGCGAGTGTCTGGCCTTTTCGGAGGTCGAGAAGGTGCCCTTCCTCGACCGCCTCCGGTCCTCTGGGAGCGCCTCCGGGGCCGTACTCCTCTCCACCTGCAACCGGGTGGAGCTCTACGCGGACCTGGGCGACGGCCGGACCCCCGAGGACCTCGTGGATGCCGTCATGGAGGCCCGCCTGTTTCCCAAGGAGCGCAGGGACCTCTTCTACATCCAGCGGAATAAGGACGTGGTCAAGCACCTCTTCCGGGTGGCCTCGGGGCTCGACTCCATGATCCTGGGGGAGCCGCAGATCTTCGGGCAGGTGAAGGACGCCTACTTCATGGCCCGCGACGGCGGGGCCGTAAACACCCCCCTCAACCTGCTCTTCCAGAAGGCCTTCCACGTGGCCAAACAGGTGCGCACCCAGACGGGCATCGGAGAGCGCCCGGTGACCATCAGCTACGCCGCCTTCAACCTGGCCAACAGCATCTTCGCGGACCTCTCCACCAAGCGCATCCTCCTCCTGGGCGCTGGGGAGATGAGCCGCATCGTGGCCACCCACTTCGTGGAGAGCGGGGTGAAGAAGGTGCGGGTCTCCAACAGGACCTACGAGCACGGGTTGGAGTTCGCCCGGGCCTTCGACGCCGAGGTCGTGCCCTGGGAGGAGTTCCCCAAGGCCCTCATCCAGAGCGACATCGTGATCTCTTCCACGGGGGCCTCGCAACCCGTCCTCCTGCGGCCTATGGTGGAGACGGTCATGAAGCTCCGGCGGTGGGCGAGCCTCTTCATCATCGACATCGCCGTGCCGCGAGACGTGGAAGAGGCGGTGTCCAAACTGGATGGGGTCTACCTCTACGATATCGACGACCTCCAGGAAGTGGCCGACGAAGGCCTCGCGGAGCGGCAGAAGAAGGCCGCGCTCGCCGAGACCATGATCACGTCCGAACTGGACCTTTACGCCCGGTTCCTGGACCACCAGAGCCTCTCCGACGTCATCGGCAGCCTCATGGGCTGGGCCGGAAAAATCCAGGACGCGGAGCTCGAAGAGGCCCTCAAGAAGATGGGCGACCTCAGCCCCAAACAGCAGGAACTCGTGAAGAACACGGTGCGGCGCGTAGTCCACAAGATCCTCCACCACCCCATCACACAGGTGAAACGCCTCGTCCTGGAGGAGGAGACGGCCAACGCCCTCGGCGTCTTCCGCGAGCTGTTCCCCATCGATAACCCCCCCGGCGGACCGGGGCCCCGGGAGGATAAACCGGAATGACGAAGAGCATCCGAATCGGCACCCGGGGGAGCGCCCTGGCCCTATGGCAGGCCAACTACACCAAGTCGAGGCTCTTGGACCTGGCGCCCGGGACGGGCGTGGAGATCGTGGTCATCAAGACGAGCGGCGACCTCATCCAGGACCGGGCCCTCCTCGATGTGGGCGGGAAGGGCCTCTTCGTCAAGGAGATCCAGGTGGCCCTCCTGAGCGGGGAGGTGGACCTGGCGGTCCACAGCCTCAAGGACTACCCGGCGGACAACCCGGCGGAGCTGGTCCTGGCGTGCGTGCCCCAGCGGCAGGACCCTCGGGACGCCCTGGTC
>JAKAJA010000025.1 GCA_021814085.1 Acidobacteriota bacterium
GGCCTGCGGTCTTTCAACCACGGGACTGCCGCGGCCCTCCGGGCCTCGCAGTGACAGCAATGGGGGCGGCCGTCCCTGGCCGCCCGGCGTGGGGCCGGGTGTCGTTTCGGCGGCGGGAGGCCACGGAGGGCCTCCCCTACGCCGTAATCCACAGCCGGCGGAAGCCGGCCGCTACAACTACAACCAGCGGACGATCCCTTCCGCGATGCGCTCCCCCGCATGGCCATCCCATAAGGGGATCGGTCTCCCCTTGGGCCAGCGGCCCGCCAGGACATCATCGAAGCCCTGGCGGATTTTCTCGGACGAGTTCCCCACCAGCCGGCTGGTTCCCATGGTGAGAGTCACGGGCCGCTCCGTGTTCTCGCGAAGCGTCAGGCAGGGCACGCGCAGAACAGCCGTCTCCTCCTGCATGCCTCCCGAATCGGTCAGCACCACCTTGGCGGCGGCCATCAGTCCGAGGTTCTCGCGGTAGGGCAAAGGTTCCACAACCTTGAGCCCGTTTCCGCCCGCGAGCCTTCCATCGAGCCCCGCCCGCTGCGCGGCCGTCCGCGTTCTCGGGTGCAGGGGCAGGACCAGCGGCAGCTCGCGGCTCAGTTCCCCCAACAGGTCCAGGAGGCGCCTCAGCGTGGCCGGGGCATCCACGTTCGAGGGGCGATGGAGCGTCACCAGGCCGTAGGCCCCATCCTTCAGGCCGAACCGCTCTGGCATGCGCAGGGCCTTCGCCGCATCCAACTCGGCGTTCAGCGTATCGATCATCACGTTGCCCACGAGCTCGATCTTGCCCTCCGGAATCCCCTCGCGCTGGAGATTCTCCACGCCGCTCGGCTCCGACACCAGCAGGAGGTCCGAGATGGCATCCGTGAGCAACCGGTTGATCTCCTCGGGCATGGTCCGGTCGAAGCTGCGAAGGCCGGCCTCTACGTGCGCCACGGGAATCCCCAGCTTCACCGCCGCCAGGGCACAGGCCACCGTCGAGTTCACGTCGCCGAAGACGACGGTAGCCGCCGGTCGGCTCGCCAACAGGTGCTCCTCGTAGCGCTCCAGGATCCGGGCCGTTTGGGCGCCGTGGGAGCCCGACCCAACTTCGAGATGGACCTCGGGGGCAGGAATGCGTAGCTGTTCGAAGAACACGTCATTCATCCCGGGGTCGTAGTGCTGGCCCGTATGGACGACCCTCGGAGCCAGATCCGCATAACCTCGGAGCGCCCGCTCCACCGGCGCCAACTTCATGAAGTTCGGTCTAGCGCCGGCGATAAGATCAACAATGGGGAGAGACATGGTCACCTTTCCATCAAAACGGACGCAGGGGTCATTCCGCCGGCAGGAGCCGGCCGCTATAGCGGCACCCACTCACCCGTAGCGGCCGCATTAACGCCTCGCCTAGCCCGTCATTGCGAGGACTCCCCGCAAAGGGCACCCAGCGAAGCAATCCCGGCCCTGCATGACCGGCCCCTAGGCCTGCGGTCTTTCAACCACGTGACTGCCGCGGCCCTTCGGGCCTCGCAGTGACAGCAATGGGGGCGGTTGCCTTCTTCTTTTCGTCCGGCCGACGGAAACCACCCGCCGTTGTTTTCTGCCCGTAGGGGCGGCCGTCCCTGGCCGCCCGGCGTGGAGCCGGGTGTCGCACCGGCGGCGGGAGCCCACGGCGGGCCTCCCGTACGCCGTAATCCATAGCCGGCGCACTTTCGTAGCGGCCGCATCCTTGCGGCCGATCCCCCGTTCACCACCCCGTGGCGCGGGCGCCCTCGCCCGCGTTCGGCCGGCAGGAGTCGACCGCTACATTTGAAACGCTCTTCCCTCTCTCAGGCTCCGCACGGCCAGCATGGCCGCCCGGGTCACGGCCCGCATCTCTTCCCACGCGATGGGCCATGCCCCGCAATCCAGAATCGTGCGAGCGAATGCGACCAACTCCGCCTGATGCCCCTTGTCTTGGGACCCGGACCAAAGTGTGCGCGTCTTCCCGCCGATCGTGCCGCTGGCCTTCCGAAAGTCCTCGATGACGGCCACGCGGCCGCCGCCGATAATCTCCACGCGCTCCTTCGGAAACGCCTTGTCGCCGCCCGCAAGGTAGGCGATGCTCGAGATGGCCCCGTTCGCGTGCCGCAGGGTGATGAAGCACTGGTCGTCCGTGACAGCCGGCGCCTGCGTGCCACCGACCGATTCGCCGTACACCCGCACCGGCACACTGCCCGTCAGGAACACGGCCAGATCAATGGCGTGGCAGGCCTCCCCGATGATTCTTCCGCCCTCGGCCGGGTCTTGCGTCCAGTGGTCCGGCGGGATTGCCCCGGCGTTCATGCGCAGGGACACGGTCAGCGGCGACTGCGTGGTCTCCACAAAGGTCTTGACAGCCGTCGCCGCCGGCGAGAACCGCCGGTTGAAGCCGACCATGAGGAGCCGGTCGGGGGCCAGCGCCAGCGCCTCCTCCACCGCCGCCAGTTCGTCCACGGTCACCGCGAGGGGCTTCTCCACGAAGACGTGTTTGCCAGCCTTCAATGCCGCTTGGACCTGCCTGGCGTGGTCGCTGTGGCGTGTCGCCACGAACACGGCAGCCACCCCGGCGTGCCCCAGCACGGAGGCCTCATCCGAGACCGCCTCGTGAAAGCCGAGACGCTTGGCCGTGTGCTCGGCCGAGAGCCCTCGCTGGGAGGCGATCGCGATAGGCTCGTAGAGATTGGTCTTCAGGGCTGCAGGCAGCAGGACCGACCGCGCGAAACTTCCAGCCCCGAGCACACCCAAGCCCACGCGTCCTCGGGTCCCATCCGTCTTGGCGACGGCCTTTCGCGGCTCGGCAAGCGGTGCCGCCGCTTCCGGCTTGACCTCGGGGTACTCCAACAGGATTCCGAGATAGGGTTCCTTCCCTCTCTCAATGAGCCCGTACGCCTCTTCGGCCTTCTCGATGGGATAACGATGGGAGATGAGCGGCGAGACATCCAGCGCGCCGCTTGCCATGAGGGCTAGGACCGCCTGCATGTTCCGCTGTTCCGTCCACCGCACGTAGGCGGCGGGGTAGTCCTGCCCGCGCTCCTCGTAGAGCGCGTCGTAGCGCCCCGCCCCATACGAGCAGGACACCACGAACTCGCACTCTTTGAAGTAGAAGGGGCGGCGGTCCAGCTCCAGCCCCACAACGCCCACGAGGACGATCCGGCCCTTCTTCCGCACGGCCCCGGCCGCCAGCTCGATGGGAGCATTGGATTTGGTGGAGGCTGCTATCAGAACCGCGTCGGCTCCTAGGCCACCCGTCATTTCCTCGACTTCCGCTGCGGTGATGCCGGGTCGCGCTAATGAGGCCCCCATCCGAATGGCCAGGTCACACTTGCCCGGCTCGAGATCGGTGCCGATCACGCGGACGCCCGACGCTTTAAGCAGGGCCACGGCAAGCTGGCCCACGAGCCCAAGTCCGACCACCAGCGCCGTCGAACCGATCTCCAGCTTGGCCAGTCGGGCACCTTGAAGGGCGATGGCCCCCAGCACGGTGAAACTTGCCTGGTCCAGCGGTACCCCATCCGGCACTCTGGCGCAAAGGTGCTTCGGGACACAGACAACCTCAGCGTGTGGCCCGTTCGAGGCCACCCGGTCCCCCGGCTTGAACTCTTGCACACCTTCACCGCAAGCCAACACGAATCCCGCCGACGAGTAGCCCATGGCCATAGGTTCATCGAGCCGCGCTTGGACCTGCGCGATGCTGTTCAACAGGCCCTCGTTGCGCATCTTCTCTAGCACCCGCCGCACCTGGTCCGGCCGCTCCC
Organism: Acidobacteriota bacterium; assembly: GCA_021814085.1. Lineage (GTDB taxonomy): Bacteria > Acidobacteriota > UBA4820 > UBA4820 > DSQY01 > JAKAJA01. The sequence goes on from JAKAJA010000025.1 coordinate 3,750, forward strand.
GCGCCTTGCCCAGAAGCGACTTCTGGGCCAGTTCCATCGCCATCTTCTCAGTTCCGGCTGAGATCACCGAGCGAGTGTTAGCAATAGCGACTGCCCCTGGACGCACCATAGGCTTCGGCACGTCCCTTAGCCCAAGCTTACCGTTCTTGATGTCCTGTACGACTTGGCGCATCCGGACTCCGCAAGACGGCCCAAGACAAACAGCCCGCCTTCTTGCCCTTCCCGTCCCGTAATCACCGGGAGTCAGGTATCACATTACCAGACTGTCGGCCCCTTCGATTTCTTGCACAAGGAACAGGCTCTTGCCCCGTGGGCTCAAGGGCAGGTCTTCGACGTGTGTCACCGTCCAGTCAATCTGGTCGCCTGTCTTGTCGTGGAGCGCCTTCTTGATCGCCAGATCTCTCGCCTCATTGAAATTATCGCCCACTACCAGATAGAGGGTGGCGCAGCCTGGGGCCTGCTGGTGAAACTGGAACCTCATGACCCCTTTGAACACCTCACCGTGCATATTCAGGGCTGTAAGGGAGATGCGCCCTCCGCCGCGGCCCACCAGCATCTCTTGACGCCACCGCCCCTCAATGGGGCCGAGCACTGTGAACGCCCGGCCACATGAGTCGCAGGTGTGCGCCTCGATGCTTGCATAGTCGCCCAACCTGTACCGAATGAGGGGCATGGCCGTATTCATGAAGCCTGTCCCCACGAGTTCACCTTCGACACCTACGGCCTGAGAGACATTACTGGCCCGGTCGATGATCTCGGTGATGCCGTACTGCGGGAATGCGTGATAGAGCGTCGAACGCTCACATTCACCCGCCAGGACCACTTTTTCGCTCATTCCATACCAGGAGTATGGCCGCGCCTTGAAGACCTGGGCCAGGTACTCCCGTTGTCCGGGCCGAATGTTCTCGCTGCCACACAGTAGACCTTTGACCTTTGGGACAGGCACGTCGGGATGCATCTCGTAATGGCGGGCCAGGATGGTAAGCGCCGAAGGGTACCCGTACAAGAAATCCGGACGGTACTGCTGAAGTTTCTGCACGTATCGTCCCAAGTTCTCCGGGCTCATGGCGAAGGGCGAGAACTGCAGTTCGTCGTAGACTGGATTGGCCTGCCAGAGCCCTCCCCGCGGGAAGGACACACCGCGAAAGGTGGCTCTACTCATCCCGGGTCTGAACCCTGCTCTCATCCACTGGCAGACCATAAAGGCCCACTCAATCTGGAATCCCGCTTTGTTCAGGATGATCTTCAGGGGCTCCCCCGTGGTGCCCCCTGTACTCGTTCTGTAGGTCCTGTCCGCCGGCACAGCCGGGTTCAAAAATCTTTCCGGATCAGCCTGAACGGTCTGCTTATCGATCGGCTCCATTTCGCTCAGGATCCTAAGGGCTGGCCGGCCGAGGAGCCTGTGATAACGACCATAAAAGGGCACCCTACGGATAGCGCCGTCGAGCAGCGCGTCCAGCCGCTCGGTCTGGTAGGCCCTGTGCTGCTCGGCCCCCCATACATCCGATTGTAGGAGGAACCGCAACGTCGTTCGATACGTGCGTCCAATCCTCCAACCAAAGGGGACGCCCCCCACGGCTCCTCGGAGGAAGGCGGGGGAATGGTCGTAGATGGTCCGTGCCAAGCCAGCAGCCGAAGGCAACTCACCCCTCCAGCCTTTCGACCGCCCCCACCCAACCGAAATGCGGCCGAATATGGAAGCACTCTTTTAACGGGACGCCCTCTATGGGGCCACACCATGCCGGGTGGTTGCTGATTAGCTGGACGTCACGCCAACTCCCTCTTGAAAGGGGGAGAGCCGAGGGAGCAAACGCCTCTCGTATGATGGGCAACCGCTCCGGGTCGAACCCCATCAGCCAGGCGCAGGCCACATCCACCGCGGCGGGATCGCTCCCGAAGAGCACGACTCCGCAGGATACGGGGTCGGGGTTGAGCGGCCCATTTCCCTCCCCGCCCAGGACCCCGTCCACGAATGAAAGGTATGGCTTTGGAGTTCGGCTGGCCGAGAGGCTTCCGTCGGCTTGCCCGTACAGAAGGCACGTGTTCAAGTCGAGCGCCATCCGCCAGGTGGTGTCGTTCCCGTGCCAATTGCCGCTCCGGACCACCTCCTCCGTATCTCCGAAGTACCCCTTGCCCAAGCCCCGCGCACCGCGCAGGATGCGCGGGCCCAGCCCTGGGACCGCAGCCGCCACCCTTCGCAGGATCTGCCCCCCGCGTCTTTCCACCGTTCTTTTCAGTGAGGGGCCGGGGAATTGGTCCCCACCATTTGTAGGGTCCCCGGCTGTATGGTGCGGCAGCCAGTTCTTGTCCCCGTTGATCCCCACGAGGTTCTTCAAGTTCAGCGTAACCCCCGTTTTCTTATGCGTTTTAAGCTTGGGGAGATTGATGACTACATCGGCCTTAATGGCCGTGCCGGATAAGAGATACTCGTGCCGCCCCTCGGAATGGTGGGTGTTCAATTCTGCTTCGTCATAAAAGGCCCCGTAATACCGCCCCTCACCACGATGGCCCGAAAAGTGGCTCATCGATGCGAGGTCAAACGCGACATACCCTTGTGGGTCGCCAGGCAGGGCATGCTTCGCGACAATGACCCCGCCTTCTTCATCCCAACGCTCCCGGCGAAAGTCGACCAGGGAGAAATCCAGCCCTCGCTCCCGGAAGTGCTCAGCTACCCGGTCCATGCCCGTGTTGGTAACGATTTCTCCGAAGGAAGAGTCCGTCTGGGGTCCATCGCCGACGATGATCTTCCCCTGACCCTTAAGAGCAATGGCTACATACTCGGCCACCGCTCTTATCAAGCTTGGATGAGTGATGGTATAGCGCCACCCTTCTGGGTCGCGCGGGTGCCTGAGCTTGACCCAGTTCGGCTTCAGCAGAACGGTCATGCCGGGCTTGATCCAGCGTCCCAACGGGTTCCAATCCGCCCTCCCAAACCGTTCCATGTCGAGCCCGACAAGGTGCAGGCATTCTTGGACACCACGGAACACGGGATTCTCACCAGATTCGGAGCACGTCCCTTTCCTGAACTCTGGGAAGGCTTCGCCGGGATCGAAAGGGGCGGCGCACGGATACCCGGCTGAGACTCGCGCGACTGCAATGCAATTCGGGCTCATCACTACCGGCCTGCCGCGTGAGTCTTTGAAGACCCCATGGCTTCATGAAACATTTTGCGGTTCATTTCCTTGGTTTCCGGATTCGCAATGTATGACCTCGCATACTGCCGAGCGGCCGATCGCATTTGCTCGCGATCCTCAGGCCCCATGGCGTTCAACTCGGTCAAAGCTTTTCGAAAGCCGTCCTTGTCGTCTAGGGGGACTACCCAACCGCAACCTCTCTCCATCAAATCTTTCCAGGGTGTGCGGTCACTGATGATGGGCGGACAGCCCGCCGCCAGCGCCTCCAGAATCACGTGCCCAAAGTTCTCCCCGCGCGTGGGGAGGAGCATGGCATGATAGGAGCCGAACAGGTCCTGCACGTGGGAAGGTTCCACCGGGCCAAGGTGTGTAGCCGTGATGTGCCGCGGCAATCGGGCGATGCGGGCCTTAATTCTTTCCCAATAAGCCTCATCGTCCACCGGCCCCACGATATCGAAACGGACCGCGAAAGGCACGCCAGCAAGAACCGACAACGCCACATCCAAGTTCTTTTTCGGAGAAATGCGCGAAAAGAACGCAACCCGTAAAGGCCCGTCATTCGGCGGGGACGACATCCTCGCCCCGGCCAAAACATGCCGACTTGGGAACACCGGTGCAACCCACACCGCCGCACCATCTCCCACGCAGTCACGGATTTCCGCGAACTCTTCCTCGCTGGTGGCATGCCAGCTCACGCACTTCCACAAACCAATCAACCGTGCAGCCCAAAGGAAGATTCGCTTTTTCAACCGCTTGATGCCGAGGGCCCCAGGCGAAAACTGATTCCGCGGCGCCACCAGCACCGGCCGCCCCTTGGACCATCCCAGCCGGTGAACAACCAGCGGCCATACCCCCCATTGGGGGGAAAACATGTCGTTGATATAGAGCAGGTCGTAGTCACCCCGCCGCAACAGCCCCGCTAGGCGAATCAACCGGCCAAGGTGGGGCCTAATATAGAGAATGGTCAGCCCTTTTTTCGCTAAACGCCCATCGCCAGGAATGTTCGGGTATCGCTTTTTATCTCCGTAATCTCGATCCGCCGTGGCAAGCACCCACGAGAATTCTTCGCTGAGTTGCCCAATCAATGCTTCCAAGCTCGCAATCGGCCCGCCGCCCTTGAACCCTGGGCGGTAATAGGGAACCAGAACTAGAATGCGGCCCCTTTCGAGTGCTGGCGGCTTGGCGTCTCTTTCAATATCTGCCGACACCGCTCTGCCAATCACTATTCCCGCCTTCCGCGATTGATGGAATGTAGAAGGGATTGAATAGCCTTGTGGGATAGGTCAGAATAGGTGTTGTCAAGGCACCGATTCGGTCCACCCACAAGGTGAGGTCATGATAGCGAAAACGATCCTGCCGTTCAAGCTGGTTCCCACGGATGAAACGATCACTCCCCACGCGGGGCTTGCCGTCTTCGGAGAGTTCCTCCGGGCGATGGGTGTGGACGAGGAGGTACGACGGTTCTTGCCCAGGCCCGGGAGCGGGAGGGGGTACGCGGCGTGGGGGTTCGTGCAGCCGCTTCTGCTCATGCTGCACGCGGGAGGGCGCAGCTTGGAGGACGTGCAGGTGCTTCAGGCGGACCGGGGACTGCTGGAGCTGCTTCAAGTCCGCGGCGTCCCTTCGGCGGATGCCGTGGGGGATTTTCTCCGGCGCCTGGGCCGCAAGGGCGGGCCTGGGCTGAGGCGGCTGCACCGGCGCGTGATCGCGAGGGCCCTCGGGCGCGAGGATCGGACGGCCTACACGCTGGACATCGACGCCACGGCCATCGAAGCCCACAAGAAGGAAGCGGCCTTCACCTACAAGGGCTTCAAGGGGTACATGCCCCTCGTGGGCCACCTGGCCGAAAACGGACTGGTGCTGCAGCACGACTTCCGGGAGGGCAACGAGGCCCCCTCGGACCGGAACCTTCCCTTCCTCCACGCGTGCCTTGAGGCCATGCCGCGAGGCAAGCGCATCACGGCCTTTCGGGCCGACGCGGCGAGTTTCCAGAAGGACCTGTTGGACACCCTTGCCGGCAAGGGTATCGCCTACGCCGTGGGAGCCCGCCTGAACCCCGCGGTCAAGGCGGCGATTCAAGCCATTCCCCCGGAGGCGTGGCGGCCTTTCGAGGACGGATTCCTCGCCGAGACGGAGCATCGTATGCAGGCCATGGACCACGACTTCCGGCTCATCGTCTTCAGGCGAAGAGGCCAGGGGAGCCTCTTCGAGGAGGATCCCTTCGCACGTCTGACGGCCGTTGCCGCCCACCGGGAAGGAAGCGCTGAAGAGGTGCTCACTTGGTACCGAGCGCGGGGTGAGCACAGCGAGAACCGCATCAAGGAGATCAAGATCGGCTTCGGCCTGGAGCGCATGCCCTGCGGCCAGAGCCAGGCCAACGCCGCCTTCTTCTCCCTCGGCGTGCTGGCCTACAACCTCTACAAGCTCTTTCTCGTCCATACTCTTGGGCCCGCCTTCGCCCGCTGCCAGGTCCAGAGCCTCCGGTTCCGCCTCTACGCCATCGCCGGCAAGATCGTCCGCCACGCCGGGGCCCTCCTCCTCAAGGTCCCCAGGGAAACCTTCGGGCTCCTTCACACCCTTCGCCTCGGATCGCCGAGGGGACGGTCCCGTAGGCAGGGCCGCACGGCCACGCCCCGCCTCCGTTTGCCGCTGCCATCGCCCCTCAGGCCTCCGTCTGTCCCCATGTCGCCCTTCCACGCCCGTCGGTGCCCAGCCACAGCGCTTCTTCCCCGAATGCATCCCTATCGGCCACTCCATGGGACCGCTTCCGCGCCCAATACCGCCTTCTACAGATCTTCTCCCGCCACGCCTAGCCTTCAATCGCGGGATTTGGGCTATTGCTCTCTGTGAAGATGCGCGGCACCGGCCCGCCCACCCCTCATTCTGGTGCTGCCATGATGGACCAGCCCCACGCGTCTTGGACCCAGCATGCCTACCAACATTGAAACGGCCACAGTGGTAGCCAAGAGAATGAAAGGGGTCAATATCGCCGTATTAAAGCGAACTTCCTCAATGAAGGTCACGAACTGAAGAAAGACGTACCAGGCCGCCCAAAAGACCGAAGATTTCGTGCCGGATGCGAGCAGCCAATCGCTGACCTTTCGGTAAAAGAGACCCAAGAGAAACATTCCGAACAGTGTCCCCAGCCAGCCGTACATCCAGTAAAGCTCTGGGGCGATATGGAGTGCCGTTGAGCTGGCACCCGGCACATAGGCACCAGTGCCGCCCGCCAGAAAATCCGTGAACCAACCTGAAGGATCCCACGATGGCTTTCCAGGCCACAGCAGGCGAGGGATGAAGCCAATCAGTAGGTATCGAATAAAAAAGCCTCCCACCAGCCCCGTATGGTCGGCGAAATAGACCACGGCCCCGGCCTCGTTCACGCTGCCGAAGCGTAGCTCAAATTGATCCCAGGAACCCTTGACCGTGTGCAGGGTCCCCTCTTGGCTGATGTTCTGCTGCACGCGGCGTGCGACCTCGCCGACCGATTCCCCCCGCGGGTTCGGGCCCCAGTTCACTTCCCGGTATTCCTGAACATAGGGATAAACGAAAACCAGCAGGAACAGCAGCGCCACCGTCGAAAGCGCCAGCCCCTTACCCGGCCTTTTCAACAGATAGGCCGCACCCACGGGGAGAAGTGCAAAGAAAAAGGCGCTTTTCATGCCGAAGGTCAGCACGTTGGCGATCAAGGGAAGCAACGCCAGATAGGTAAAGAGCCTGAGCCTACCCCTGATGCCGAATTCCGTGCTGAAAGCGAAGAGAGCGAAAATCGAGCCGTAAGCCAAACCGCTGGTGACGGTGAAGAAGCTGCCGAGCCGAGCCGCCACGCCGGGCAGAAGCCAATTCACCAAATACCCAGCCAGGCCCACGGCATAGGCGAACCAGAGTTGGCGGTCGCGCCAGGCCGTTGAAGCAGTCAGCCCTCCCCCAGCCGATCTTCGCCGCCGGGCAAGCACCCAACCGCAACAGAAGGCAACGGTACCCAATAGGGTGATCCATTCGGCCTTGGCCGAGGAGGCAATGTAGGCCTGCGTCGGAACCACATTGAAAGGAGAGGCCAGCGAAGAGGCATGGCTGACCACAAAAATAAGCCCCAGCCACCGCCTCAAGGCATATAGGCCCAACAAGCCCGTCAGGGGGTTCACGGCCAGTTTCCAGTCAGGTGTTGTCCCGAGCCAAAGCAGGAGCCAGAGCGTTCCCCCCATGTCCGCCGCCACGGCACCTGCAAGGTTCTGCCACGAGCCAGCGGGATAGGCCACGGTGAAGACCAGCCCCGCCAAGGCGCTGACCACCGCAACCGCCCTCACTACCTTGGCCAAAAGCTTGGGAAGAGGGACCTGCAACCCCAGGCCCCACTCCAGCGGCGAAGAACCCCAAGATGCAGCCTTAATTGTATGCATTCTCGTATTTTCTATTAGTGTCTTCCCTAATTCACCCATCAAGTCGTTTTGAGCTAATCCTTTATATTAACATCATGATTTATGAGCAAAGATCTCAAAATATTCAATTGCCCTTTTCAGCCCCTCCTCAAGGGTCACCGTTGGTCCCCATTGAAGGGTTTCCTGTGCAAGGCTAATATCCGGCTTGCGCTGGGATGGATCATCGGTGGCGGGAGGGCTGTATTCCAGCTTCGAATTACTTTCCGTCAGTGCGAGGATTGTCTCGGCCAACTCCAGCACGGTGATCTCGTTGGGGTTGCCCAGGTTGACGGGGCCGGGGAAGTCGTCGGGGCTCGCCATAAGGCGGATGAGCCCCTCGATGAGGTCATCCACGTAACAAAAGGCTCGCGTCTGGCTGCCGTCGCCGTAGATCGTGATGGGCTCCCCTTTGAGGGCCTGCACGATGAAGTTGGAAACCACGCGCCCGTCGTTTGGGTGCATGCGCGGGCCATAGGTATTGAAGATGCGCGCCACCTTGATGGGCATGTTGTGTTGGCGGCGGTAGTCAAAGAAGAGCGTCTCCGCGCAGCGCTTGCCCTCGTCGTAGCAGGAGCGCGGGCCGATGGG
>JAKAJA010000492.1 GCA_021814085.1 Acidobacteriota bacterium
GAGGGAACGGGTGGCCGGTCCATGAGTCGCGGCCGAGGCGGAGAGGAAGGTCCTCCTGGACCGAGCAACGGCGTCCTGTCCGACCTGCGGGCCTATTTCCTGGCTTCGCCAAAGATCCCCACCCGGGTGAAGTTCCGCTCGGCCGCAGACAGGCAGGTATACAGCCAACGGATCATGCAGCGCCTCGGCATCGCCGTGAGCGACTACTCAGTCCTGGACATCCACCGCATCGGCATCGAGGTTCCCAACCGGTACGTCTTCGAGGAGCTCGCCCGGTGGAACGGCGACGGCACCTGCTGGCCCAACCACGTGGCCATGGCGGAGCTGGTGGACGGTTGCAACGAGAACGTCCACATCCACCTCATGGGCTGGAGGCGATACCCCTTCGGATTTAAGAAGAGCTTCCTGGGGCTCAAATTCATCCCCCTCTTCGACCTGAACGCCATCCGATATCAGCCCGTCCCCTCTCCCCAGGAGATGGACAGCGCGCGCTACATGCTGTATGCGTGCACCGGCGGCTACCCCATCGGCATCTTCGCGATCTACGTCCGCTCCTCCATCCCCGATGAGGGGGAGAAGGAGCAGACCCAGCTCTTCATGATCGTGGGGTTCAACTTCTACGGCAAGGCCCGCTCCATGAGGGGCCGCCTCATGGGAACACCGTGGGAGTGGGTCCACGACCGGGTGACGGCGAACGTGCTGAACCGCGTCAAGCGCCTCTCCGAATGGAAATTCGCGCGCTTCCAGCAGGGCTCCGCCGGGGTGAAGTCTCCGGCCCCTCAGGCCCCCGACGCGCCACCCGCCGTCGGCCGCTGACGCCGGGCCACGGTCCGGCGGTTCATCCTCATATTCAGATCCCCCCTTTTCCCCGTTGACGTTTCACCGGCGCGGGATTAGACTGCGTGTGTTCTACTATTCAAGTCCCTGAGGGGGGAGAGGGGAAGCCAACTTGTCGGCCGAGGGATCGCCCGCGAACTCGCCCTTGCTGGACCAGGTCCGGCATGCGGTGCGGACGCGTCACTACAGCGTCCGGACCGAAGAGTCCTACGTGGGCTGGGTCCGGCGGTTCATCATCTTCCACGGGAACCGCCCCCCGGCCGAGATGGGCTCGGGGGAAGTGAACACCTTCCTGTCCCACCTGGCGGTGAGCGGCAACGTGGCTGCGGCCACACAGAATCAGGCTCTCGCCGCCCTCCTCTTTCTTTATCGGGACGTCCTCCATCTCGAGGTGGACTGGATCGAGGGGATGGTGCGGGCCAAGAAGCCCAAGCGCCTCCCCGTGGTCATGTCCCAGGCCGAGGTGAAGACGGTCCTTGACCACATGCCCCCCGACAAGCGCCTCATGGCGAGCCTCCTCTACGGGTGCGGGCTCCGCCTCCTGGAATGCCTCCGCCTCCGGGTGAAGGATCTGGACTTCGCCCGCAGGGAGATCATGGTCCGGGACGGCAAGGGGGGGAAGGACCGGGTGACCATGCTCCCGCAGAGCCTGGCCCCCGCCCTCCAGGAACACCTCCGCCGCCACAAGGCATGGTTCGAGAAGGTGTCGGCGGAGCGCCTGGGCCGGACCTCCCTCCCCGAGGCCCTGGAGCGGAAGTACCCCCGGGCCCCCTACGAGTGGAAGTGGCAGTACTGCTTCCCGGCGCCCCGGTGCTCCGAAGACCCGCGCACGGGTATCGTCAGGCGCCACCACCTCTACGCGGGAGTCCTCCAGCGGGCCGTCCGAGGGGCCGTCGTGGCCGCGGGCATCACCAAGCCCGTGTCTTGCCATACCTTCCGGCACTCCTTCGCCACTCACCTCCTCGAGGCGGGCTACGACATCCGGACGGTGCAGGAGCTCCTGGGGCACCGGGACGTCTCCACGACCATGGTCTACACGCACGTCCTCAACCGCGGCGGCCGCGGTGTGCAGAGCCCGGCCGACCTGCTGTGACCGCCCCCCCGCGGCGGCACCGAAAGGTCCCACCGCGGTCTAAGGACATGAATCGGGACGAGGCCGTCTTCAAGAAACCCGCCATGGGCGGAGCTGTCACCCGACCGACAAGGGCAAAGCGGTAAAGAGTGAAAGGGTGGCATGCGGAGGCTGGAGCTTCCAGAACCGGGGCGGCATACAGAAGGTGGACGGGCCCGTCGGCAGTGATCCGTTCGAGCGATGGCACAGAGGTCCTGCGTTTCTCGGGGTCGCCAGAGCATCGGGGGAAAACCCAGTGGCGTTTGAGGCGATCAAGGACATCCTGAAGCTGGCCCTCATCGCCGCCTGCCTCTATGTCGCGCTCGGCTACTATGTGCGCCGCAAAGGGCAGGCCTGGTCGGCATTCTTGGACAAGCGGCGTCTTCGCGTCCTCCTGCTTCTCATCCTTGCGATCACGGCCATCAAAGTGATGGAGGACGTGGTCACAAGAGAGTCGGGCCCCGTGGACGAAACCCTATTGCGCTTTGTCCACGCCAATGTCCCACCCACGCCGAACGGATTCTTCGAGGCGGCCACCTTTACTGGATCAGACAAGGTGATGGTCCTCCTTTCAACCGTCCTCGTGGCCGCGCTCCTTATCGCGAGGCGGCGCTTTGAGGCGGCGCTCGTGGCCGTCTCGGTACTCGGCGCCGGAGCCGTGGTGTTCATC
>JAKAJA010000493.1 GCA_021814085.1 Acidobacteriota bacterium
CAAGCTCATCCGAATCGACATGAGCGAGTATATGGAGCGCATCTCCACCTCGCGCCTCATCGGCACGGCCCCGGGCTACGTGGGGTACTACGACCAGAACCAGCTCACGGACCAGGTGCGGAAAAACCCCTACTGCGTCATCCTCTTCGACGAAGTGGAAAAGGCGGACCCGCAGGTCCTCAACCTCTTCCTCCAGATCTTCGACGCGGGACGGCTGACGGACGGCAAGGGACGGACGGTGCGCTTCCACAACGCCACCATCATCATGACGAGCAACGTGGGGACCCACCTCTTCTCGAAGGGGCGGGTGGGCTACAGCGAGGGGACGGGGGAGTTCGCGGACGAGGAGGCTGTCATGCGGGAGGTGAGGGCCCAGTTCACCCCCGAGTTCCTCAACCGCGTGGACGAGGTGATCCTCTTCAAGAGCCTCACCCCCGAATCCCTGTGCCGCATCGTGGACCTCCAGCTGGAGGACGTGTCGGCGCGCCTGGCGCACCAGGGCAAGCTCCTCGTGCTGGAGCGCGGGGCAAGGGAATTTCTGGCTCGCGAGGGGTACTCCTTCGAATACGGTGCCCGCAACCTGAGCCGCGTTCTCAGGAGGCGCCTCCTGGAGCCCATGGCCGAGCTTGCCCTGGAGGCGGACTGGGACCGGGCCACGGCGGTGAGGGTCGCCTGCTCGGGCGACGGTGTGTGCATCAAGCTCCACCTCCCCGGAGGGGACGAATCCCTGGAGGCGGCCCTGCCCGAGCAGGAGTCGGAGAGCGAGAAGAGGAAGTAGCCTCAGCCCACGGCCTCAGCCCTCAGCCCTCAGCACTTCCTTTCCAATACCGTTATCCCTCCTGCTCCCAATTGCGCTAGAATAAACTCATTGCGAGGGACCGGGAGAGCCCATGAAGATAGGTGTCATACCGCCCGTGCCCATGGAGCCCTTTTCGGCATCCACCCACGAGGCGGTCAACCTCTGGAGCGCCTTCTTCCTCGCCAAGGACCGCGAGCCCTGGCTGGAGACGGCGCGCCTGGCGGGTTTCCCGGACAACTTCTCCCTCTGGGCCCGGTGCCTCTACGGCATGGTCTTCGATCTGGGTATCGAGAGGGTCTACGCCCCGGCGCCCGGGCTGCCCAAGGAGGTGGTGCAGGTCATCCAGCTCTTGGGGGAGCAGGAAGTGCGGACCGGCTCCTTCAGCTTCCCTCTCCTGAGGAACCAGGACCGCCTCCGGGAGGAGCTGGCAAAGCTGCACGTCGACCTGGGCGTAGAGCCGGGGGTGCTCGATTCGGTCCTGTCACGTTGGGGCGAGGCTCGCACGTCCCTCCGGCGCTTCGACGGCCTCCAGCAGCGCTCCGCGGGCTTCTCCTCGCGGGAGTATGTGGAGATGCTGGCGAGGTGCATGAACCCCGGGAGGGACCTGGAGGGGATGAGGCGCGAGGTCGAAGCGGGAATCTTGAACTACCAAGATTTGGGCAGGGACCGCTGGCTGCGCATCGGGCTCCTGGGCCTCTCGCCCTACAGGGAGGGCTTCTACGAGGCCCTGGAGGAGAGAAAGGCCGTGGTTGTGTACGACGAGTGGGGCGTGGAGAACAACCCCATGGCCGCCACCACGGACCTGGCCAGCCTCTACCACATATGCCCGCTGCCCTACGGCCTCAAGCGCCGCCAGGAGAGGGCCCAGAGGGAGGTGGAGTCGCGGCGCATCCGGGGCCTGATCCTAGGCGTCGAATATCTGGGTGACAGCATACGGGACGAGGGATTCTTCAAGTCCAACTTGGGGGTGCCCGTGCTCGTCCTGGAGAACGCCGGGGGCGGCTCCCTCAGTACTTCGGAAACCCATGCCCTGGAGCGCTTCCTTCAAGCGTGTGAGCGCGCATGAAGGCCACGTGGAGGCTCCTCGACGACCCCGAGCCGCGGCGAGGCGCATGGAACATGGCCGTCGACGAAGCCCTCTTTCGGGAAGCGGAGGAGAGGCGCTCGTCGGGCCCCGTGCTCAGGCTTTACGCGTGGTCCCCCGCGTGCCTGTCCATCGGATTCCACCAGCGGCTGGAAGACACCTGCGAGGAGGGCTATTGCACGACCGCTGGCTTCGACGTCGTGCGCCGCCCCACGGGCGGGAAGGCGGTTCTGCACGACGACGAGGTGACCTATTCGGTAGTGGGAAGGCAAGACCTGCCCCCCTTTGCCAACCTGGGCCTGGTGGAGACCTACGGCCTCATCGCCCGGGCCCTCGCGGGAGCCCTCCGCTCCCTCGGCCTCGACGTGGCCCTGAGCGAACGGGCGCCTTCAGTGACTCCCGCGGGCGGGGCGCCGTGCTTCCTGGTCCCTTCCGAGCGGGAGATCACGGTGGGGGGGCGGAAGGTCGTGGGGAGCGCGCAGAAGCGGGGGAGGAGGGCTTTCCTCCAGCACGGAGCCATCCCTCTGAGGCTGGATTATTCGGCCCTCGCGCTCGCCTCGGGACAGCCCCTGGCCCAGGCGGCCAACTACCGCTCGGCCTTCGCGGGAGTGGCGGACGTGAAGCCGGGGGTGACGCGTGCCGCCCTCCGTATTGCGCTCTGCTCGGGGTTCCGAAAGGTCTTCGAAGGCCCGTGGGAGGAGCGTGCCCTGACGGAGGTCGAGCGGGAGGTGGCG
>JAKAJA010000026.1 GCA_021814085.1 Acidobacteriota bacterium
AGGGTCACGCGGATGCCCGCGCGCCGGAAAGCCTCCAGGGCCTTCAGCTTGATCTCCCAAAGGCCCTTCACCCCCCGGGTGATCTGGTGGACCTCGTCGCCCACGCCGTCGAACTGGAGGTATGCCGCATTGAGGCCCGCCTCGGCGGCGCGCTCGGCGAAGCCCTCCTCCTGGGCGAACCGGATGCCGTTGGTAGCCACCTGGATCATATTGATCCCCCTGGCCTTCACGAGCCGGCAGGCCTCGATGAAGTGGGGCGAGAGGGTGGGTTCGCCGCCCGAGAACTGGATGGCCTGCATGCGGCGCGGCTTCAGGTCCAGGGCGCGGTCTACCATCTCCTCGATCTTGGCGAGGTCCGGCTCGTAGACGTAGGGCTGGACCGCGGCGTTGGCGAAGCAGTAGGGGCACCGGAGGTTGCACCGGTTGGTCAGATCCAGGTTGGTCATGGCCGCGTGGGAGCGGTGGCCCGCGCAGATGCCGCACCCGTGGGGGCAGGTCTCCGAGTCCTCCACGATGGGGTTGTGGAAGGACACGGTCCCGTCCTTGGCGTAGCGCTCCAGACGCAGGAAGAGGGACGCGCTGGATGAGACGACGTCCTCCACGGAACCGTGCTCGGGACACGTCTTGCGCATGACCACGCGCCCGTCCTCCTCGGTGAGCGTGGCCGGGATGACCGTGAAGCACTCGGGGCAGATGGAGTCCTCCGTGCGCGGGAGCCCCACGGGATAAGATGGGGCCTGCCGCGGCAGGAGAGGGTTCAGCTTGGCGTCCAACGTGGAGACCTCCCGATCGATCCTGAGTCTCTTATCGTACTGATGCCTTCATGAGTTGCCACGCGACGCCCGATAGCTTGGCCATGACCCTTCGGGAAACGGCCTTCTGGCGGATCTGGTTCAGGGCCACCACGGCAAGGGGGAAAGGCCCGAATGCCGCCGGCAGGCACGCCGTCGCCGAGAGCAGATCGCCCGCATAGGCCGCTTTGTTCTCTCCCAGCCCGCGGCCCGAATAGAGGCGCGCGTAGTAGGTGGCGATGACCCGCTCCACTTCGCAGAACATGCCCCAGGTGCCCTGGGTCGTTCCGCCGGGGTGGCACCGGCCCGCATGGACCTCACTCAAAAACGCGGGAACCGTGTTCGCCTGAGTCTCCGTCCACGCCTTGCCGATCCTGGCCGCGGTGTGCGCGTCGGAACCGCCCACCTGCGTGAGGGTGTGCCCCTGTTCCGCCGCCACCGCGCAGAGGGCTCCCACGGCTCGGTTCTGGAGCTGAGACACCCCCCCGTTGAGACCCTCCACGTGGGTGAAGAGCGAGAGGATGTCCTCCACGTAGGCTTCCACGCTCTTATGGCCGCGATAGGACTGGAAGGGATGATTGAGGATGGCGAGCAGTCCCCTGGCCGAGCAGTAGCCCGTCACGTCCCGCACGTCTCGCTTCAGCCGCTGGAGCTCCCCGTGGTCCTCCTCGGTGAGCCCCAGGACGTTCACATGGACCCACTGGCCCGTCTCCGGAAAGGTGCACTCCACTTCCTCGCCCACTATGATCTTGCGGAGGTCCACCCGACAGAATTCGAAGAGCCTGAGGGCACCCTCCACGCTGTCGTGATCCGTGATGGCGACGAAGTCCATGCCCATGGCCAGGGCATTGCGATAGGCCTCAAGGGGCTGGACGTAGCAATCCCTCGGATGCACGAAGCGCATGTGGCGCCAGGCCGAGTAGAAGGTGTGGACATGCAGGTCGGCGCGCGCCAATCTCCCCTCCCGAAGGGTGTAGGGTATCACGCGGGAAACGGAGAGTGGGCGCTTCCCCACCCCGGCTCATCCCGCGCCCCGGAGGCTGTTACTTCGCGAGCCCCTTCAGGAGGTCCTTGAAGGAGGGCTTCTTCTTGGGCTGCTGGTCCTGCTGCTGGTTCTGCTCCTGAGCCCCCTCTTCCCCGTCGCCGGCCTGGTCCTCCCGGGTTCCCCCCTTGCCCGCGCCCTGGAAAATGGAACCCGCGCCCATCTCTGCTTTCGTGTATCCGGCGGGCAGGTCGAAGGTCCCGGGGAGCATGGCCGTGAGCTGGATGTCTTTCGTGGTGTAGGTGGTCGTCCCCTCGTCCTTCCCGTTCACCACCCGGCGGCTCACGATCTGGATGGGGAAGCCGAGGAAACCCACCTTGGCCGCGATGACCTTGTCGAACTCAGGGTCTCCGGTCACCGTCCCCATGCCCTGCCAGTTGTGGCCCCCGAAGAGGGCCAGGGCGTCGTACTTGTCGGAAGTGTAGTAGTCCGTGGTCTCCTCCGTGTGGCTCTTGCTGGAGAAGCCCATGACTTTGGCGGAGGTGTCGAAGGAGAGGGCCACGCGCTTGCCCTGACACAGGGAGCCCTCCACGATTTTTGGGGGGAGGGGCGTGACGTCGACCTTCTGGTTGGCGTAGGTGATCTTCATGGATTTCATTAGATCGTTACCCACCTGCTGCATCTTGTCCACGTCCATCTCCCAGTACTGCTTCTTGTCGGGGAAGACGAAGTAGCCCTTCTTGGTCGAGGCATCGCCTACCATGTAGCTGCCCTTCCCGAAGAAGGCGAAATCCGTGAGGTAGACCATCTTGTATTTGCCCGATTCGGCTTTCGCCTCGAAATCGAAGCCGGAGAAGGCCTCTGGGTTCATGCCCATTTGGCGCATCTGGGCCTTCTCCTCGGCGGACATCTTCTGCATCTTGGCCTGGGACTCGCCCCCTTCCACCTTGAGGGAGCCCTTGTAGGTGATCCCCATGCCCGCGGCCTGGGCTGCCAAGCCCGCCGCCGCGAACACCATCGAGAGCATCCATGATTTCCTCATCCGTGCGACCTCCTTCATTCCCACGAAAGAATAATCAAAAGTGAGAGGGGTTCACAACCTCGGGAAGGGGAGTTGTGCGGCGGCGCACATTGGGTCAGGCCGATCCGAGACAATAGTTGGGGGCTTCCCCCACTCCGCCGCTTGTCCCTTGCGGGAAACTTGCTAGGTGACAAATACGGTAACATATTGGTCCTCCGGCTGCACCAGTGCAACACCGCGAGGAAGGCAGGTCACGTGACAGATCCCGATCGACGGCGAGAACCACGCACCATCCGGTTCCCGACCGCCACCCGGCTCCGGCGGATTGTCCAGGTGATGGTGCTGCTGATCGTCCTAGCCATCGGTGTCCAGTTCTCCCTCTTCGTGGCCTCCTGCCTCGATTTCTCCCGGCCCCTTGTGGCGCGCCCACCGGGGGTGGCCGGCTTCCTCCCCATCGCCGGGCTCATGGGATTGAAGCACTGGCTCGCCACGGGGCGGCTGGACGAGGTCCAGCCCTCCGCGGCGATTCTCCTCCTTCTGGCCATCCTGGTAAGCCTGGTCCTGAAGAAGTCCTTCTGCTCCTGGATCTGCCCCGTGGGGACCTTTTCGGAGTGGCTTTGGCGCCTGCGGGCAAAGTTCTTCCGGCCGTGGCCGGCCCACGCCGTCCCCCGATGGCTGGACGCCCTTCTCATGGCTCCCAAGTACCTCATCCTCGCCTTCTTCGCCTATTTTATCCTGGTCCGCATGGCGCCCGCGGACCTCGCCGCGTACATCGACGGCCCTTACAACCGGGTGGCGGATGTCCGCATGCTTGCCTTCTTCGTCCATCCCTCCACCCTCACCCTCATGGTGCTCGCTTTCCTGGTCCTCATGTCCTTCCTGGTGCAGAACGCCTGGTGCCGGTATCTCTGCCCCTACGGCGCCCTTCTCGGGCTCGCCAGTCTCCTGAGCCCCGTCAAGGTGAAACGCCTCGACTCGGCCTGCACGGGCTGCCTGGCATGCACCCGCGCCTGCCCCATGCACCTGAAGGTCCACGAGACCGGGACGGTCCGCTCCCCCGAGTGCACGGCGTGCCTCCTCTGTATCGACGCTTGCCCCGCGGACGAATCCCTGGTCCTCCTTCCCATGAAGCGGTGGAGCCGGCGCCGCGTGGCCGTCACCGCATGCGCTTTGGTCCTCATCGTCTATTTTGGAGGCATCGCCGTCGCCATCCTGACCGGGCACTGGAAGAACGCCATCACCGGCCAGCAGTACAGGCTCACGGTGCCCCAAGCCATGCAGCGATACCCCAATGCGGATACGGGTCCTTGACTTCGGGCGTCGCGGGCGCAATCCTATGTCCAAATCGCATCCGAGGCAGGCGGGGAACCCTGCCGGATGGGCTCATTTGGGAGGAGGCGCCGTATGGAGAGTGGTGGAGACCCCAAGGCCGTGATGGGAATGCTCGCGGGCGTGTACGGCTTCTTGTGCTGCTTCGGACTCATCTTTTATGTGTACGTCTCGTTCTGCCTCATGAAGATCGCCCAGAAGCTCGGGGTGGAGAACGCCTGGCTGGCCTGGATTCCCATCGTGAACCTCTGGACCCTGGTGCAGTGCGCGGGCAAGGAGTGGTGGTGGATCATCCTCCTCTTCATCCCCCTCGTGAACATCGTCATCCAGATCATGATATGGATGGCCATCTCGGAGCGCCGCGGGAAACCCTCGTGGCTGGGCATCCTCATCATCATCCCCTTGGCCAATATCATTTTGCCGGGGTATCTGGCCTTCTCCGATTAAGGGCCTATCCGTAAAATAGGATAGGGTCGCGACGGAGGCTGGCCGGGATGCATGGCGAGGAAGCGAGCGAAGGCCGATGCGGTGCCATCGGATGAGCGAGATGACAAGGCCAGGCGCCCGGCCAGCCCCGTCCCTCCGGGCGCGGGCGGCGGGCTTCGCATGACGGCGTTGGCCTCCCTAGAAAGGGCACTACCCTGTCGTCGGTCGGCCGCCTTGTCCTGCTCGCCCGGCGCCACGCGCGCGGCCAAACCCTATTTACGGATAGGCCCTAAGCAGGCATTCTCTTTAATACGAAAAGCGGGCAGGCCCCAAGGCCTGCCCGCTCTCTTTTTGTCTCGCCACCCGCGCAGGCCCGATGACCCCGCGGCCGGCACTTGGCAGGCACCAAGGGGATTGCTGCTTCCTGTCCCCTGTTCCCCGCTCCCTGCTCCCTGCTCCCTGTTCCTTAACTCACAATCGCCGCGTTGACCTTCCGAAGGACGAGCCTCAGCAACAGTGCCGCGAAACAGCTCGTCCCGACCAGAAAGAAGAAGAAGGAACTGTGCGGCCAGCGATCCCATAGAAACTCGATCCCTCCCGCAAGATAGTTGCCGCAGGCCGTGGCGCCGAACCAGAGGCCCATCATGAGGCCGCGAAAGCGGGGCGGGGCCACTTTCGAACAGAAGGCGAGGCCCATGGGGCTGACGTTGAGTTCGCCCAGGGTCACGAGAAAATAGTTGGCGATGAGCCAGAGCAGCGACACACGGCCCACATCGCCGCCCATGCGGCCGGCCAGGGCCATGACGCCGAAAGCCGACGCCGTGAAGAGCATGCCGAAGCCCATCTTGGCCGGCGTGGAAGGTTCCTGCCCCCTTCGGCGGAGCATGCTCCAGAACCACACCACGAGAGGCGTCAGGAGCACCACGAAAATGGAGTTGGCCGAGCCGAACACCTCCGCCGGGAGCTGGTGGCCGAAAATCGGCTTGGTGCAGTCCCGGGCCCAGAAGGTGAGCGTAAAGCCGTTCTGGTGAAAGGCCATCCAGAAGAGCGCGACGATGGCGTATATGGCCAGAAGAGCGAATATGCGGTTCCACTCCTGCTTGCGCGTCAACTCCGGTGCCTTGGCCGCGGAGTCCGACGGCTGGGCGATCTCCGCGTGCGATATGTACTTTTGGAAGATCAGGAAGATGCTCAGCCCGACGAGCATGCCCACGGCCGCGGCGCCGAAGGCCAGGGACCACCCGAACTTGTTCCGCAGGAAGGCCGCCGTCAGGGGGGCGAAGAAGGCCCCGATATTGATACCCATGTAGAAGATGTTGAAGGCCGAGTCCTTTAGCGGATCTCCGTCCTTGTAGAGATTGCCCACCATGACGGAGATGTTGGGCTTGAAGAGGCCGTTGCCGATCACGAGAACCAGGAGCGAGGCAAAGAGGAGCACCTGGCCGGCGGTCCGCTCGGGCCCGTCGTATCTCGGCTGGGGTTCGGAGAAGGGTTGGCCCGAAGCCTGCGCCGCCTCCCCTCGCTGCTGCCAGTCCGCAAACGCCAGGGCGTGGGCTTTCTCTGCCGCTATCACCTGCTGCTCCGCCTGGGGCGTCTCCGGCACCTTGACGGCCAGGATGGCGTAGCCCGCGGAGAGCAGGACCGCACCCAGGATGATCGTCTTTCTGAAGCCCAGCACTCGGTCTGCCACCCACCCGCCCGCTATGGGGGTGAAATAGACCATGGCGAGGTATGCACCGTAAATGGTGCCAGGGTGCTGAAAATGGAAATACTCATCAAGGTAGAGGGTGAAAATGAAGAGCATGGTGTAGAAGCCGAAGCGCTCCCACATTTCGGTGAAGAACAGGACGTACAAACCCTTCGGGTGCCTCGGCTTATCCATGACTCTCCCCTCCTCGCGCCTGGTCCACGCCAGTGTCTGGACCACCTTAGCCTCTCTGGCTCCAACCGGTCAAGCAGATGGGCCGCCGTGGCTGAGGGCGCACTGGCCCGTCTATGCCAAATGGTCTATTGCCACCTTCCGATGCGTGATATAAGCTTGTCCTTGAATATCGTGGGGGTTGATTTTTTCGCGTTTGGAGTTCCGAAACTACTCATACAGGGAGGTACACATGGTCAAGTTCGTTCGTTCCTGGAGGCCCGTGCTTCTGGCTGCCCTAGGCCTGGCGATGGGCATGGCCGCTCTGGCGGCCGCACCCCCGTTCCCCGTGCAGTGGCAGGGCGTGAAGGCTCCCCTGCCTCAGGGCGCCGGTTGGACGGGTGTGGCCACCCTCAACGGGAAGATCTACGTCTTCGGAGGCCTCACGGGCACACAGACGGAAAGCTCCTACACCCTCAACACCACCCAGATCTACGACACGGCCACCAACACGTGGTCTTCGGGCGCGGCCATGCCCACGGCCCGCTACCTCTGCACGGCTTCCGTGGTCAACGGCAAGATCTACGTCATGGGCGGCCGCACCATCGATTCCAGCGGCGCGGGCGGCCCCGTGAATTCAAACGAGGCCTACGACCCGGCCACAAACAGCTGGTCGACCGGGAAGGTCACGCCCAACGCCATCCGCGGTCACATGGCTGCCGTTTGGAACGGTAAGATTTACATCTTCGGCGGCAACACGGGCACGTACCAGAAGACCGTGAGCATTTACGACCCCGCCACCGACAACTGGAGCTCGGGCACGGCCATGCCGAACGTCCGCGGCTACGGCCAAGCCGTGGCCGTCCCCTCCAAGGGGCGCATCTACGTCATCGGCGGGGACAACGGAGGGTCAGCGTCGACCAAGTACTTGGGCAACGCCATCAGCTACGACCCCGTCGCCAACGCATGGGACGCAGGCACCATTTCCATGGTGGCCGGCGAGTTCACCTCCAACTTTGGAGCCGCGCTGGCCGACAACGGCAAGGTCTACATCTTCCCTGGAAGCAAGTGGGACTCCGTCAAGAACACTGATACCGGGTACTCAGGCACTATCCAGGTGCTCGACACGGCCACAAATACCATCAGCGCGGCCTCCTTCTTCACACCCAGCCCGCTGGTCCGCAACGAGGCCGAGGCCGTTAACGTGGGCGGGAAAATCTACTGCATCGGGGGCTCCTCGAGCTACGCCGCCGTCGATGTTCTGGACCCAGTCGCGGGCACCTTCTACGAGCCCAATGCGGCGACCCCGGTCTACCTCGGGGGATGCGCCGTAAGGCCCTTTGGCGGCAAGCTGTGGGTGATTGGCGGAGGCAACGGCAACGGCATGAACGCCAACGTATACAATTACGACGCCGGGGCCAACACCTGGACCAAGACGAGCGCCACCAACCCAAAGCCCGTGGGCTCCGCGGTGAATGATCTCTGGGGCACCAAGATCGCCATGGCCGACGGTTATGATTCTGCCGGCGTCAGCGGCGCCGCTCAGGTGTTCGACCCGGCCGCGGGCACTTTCGCGGCCATGGCCAACGATCCCACCCCCACCAATGCCGCCTGCGGGGCCGTCGTGGGCGACACGCTGTACGTCTTTGGCGGGTACAATGGCAGCGCCGACGTGGCCACCGGCCGGGCCCTCAACCTCACGGCCAACACGTGGAGCACCAAGGCCAGCCTTGCCAGCGCCATGGAGCAGGCCGCCGCAGCGGCCTACAACGGAAAGATCTACATTTTCGGCGGCATGATCAACAGCGGCGGCGCCGTCAACACCAACGTCATCGTCTACGATCCCGCCTCCGACTCCTTCGCGACCAAGGCCACCATGCCCATCGGCGTCTACGGGGCCACGGCCACGGTCTACAAGAACTACATCATCATCACGGGCGGCAACAACCTATACGATCAAGGCACCTCCACCTACTACCGCCTCGCCCCCTTCTTCCAGGTCTACGACCCGGCCGCGGACTCCTTCACGAGCACGTCCATTATGTACAGCCGGTCGGGACACGGGCTGTGCGTCATCGGCGACACCCTCTACCAGGTGACGGGCGACGACGGCAACAACGGCGGATACCTTGAGGACAGACTCGATATCGCCAATTTGGGCACGGGCCCCGGCCAGCTCACGGCCTCCGCCTCGGCTGACAAAACCTCGGGCGCTACGCCGCTGACGGTCCAGTTCACCGGTTCCGCCTCGGGCGGCACGGGCCCCTACACCTACTCCTGGAGCTTCGGTGACGACAGCGTGCCGTCCACCGAGCAGAATCCCTCCCATACCTTCACCGTGGCGGGCACCTTCCACGTCACCCTCACCGTGAAGGACTCCACCGCCGCAACGGCCACGGCCCCGGTCACCATAACCGCGGGTGCCGCCTCCATGACCGTCACCGCCTCGGCTGATAAGACCTCCGGCTCCAAGCCCCTGGCCGTCCAGTTCACCGGGACCGTCACGGGCGGCACGCCCCCCTATACCTACCTGTGGATCTTCGGGGATGGCTCCACCAACTCCACGGACCAGAACCCGAGCCACACCTTCACCACTGCGGGGGTCTACAACGTGGCCTTCACGGCAAAGGATTCCACCCAGGCCACCGCCACGGGGAAGGTCACCATCACCGTGACCGATGCGCCGCCCCCCGTCATCGCCTCCATGAAGAAGGCCGCGGCTCCGACGCCCTTCACCATCGTCGTCACGGGCAGTAACCTTCAGCAGAACATCAAGGTCTACATCGGCACGAGCACGACACCCTGGGCCACCGTGACCTGGAAGACCACTTCTAAGATCAAAATCGGTGGCGGCAAGGCGCTCAAGGCCGTCGTGCCCAAGGGAAAAACCACGGCCCTCCGGTTCGTCAATCCCGACGGCGGCGAGGCCCTCGGCAGCTTCAGCTGGTAAGCCTATTTGATGTGTTCCAAGAAAGGGCGGCCTTCGGGCCGCCCTTTTTTTGTTTGGAAAGTCGGTTGGGGTGCACCGCGGCCTGATGGGGCGTCCTTACGCTCTCACACCAACTTGCCTTCCATGCTAGAGCAATCACTCTTTCCCGTGGGCCGGGATACACATCCCGGCCGCGGCGAGGATGTGTATCCTCGCCTACGAGACGTAAACGACGGACGGCAAGTTGGTATCAATCCCTGGATATCTGTTGACTTTGTTCTTATTTGCCTATGTGCTTTCTTGTTCCCTACTCACCTACTCACCTACTCACCTACTCACCTACTCAACAGCTCCCCTCTCCCGTCACTTCTCCGCGAAATGGCAAGCGGCCAGGTGTCCGCCGGAGAAGTCCCTCAGAGCGGGGTCCTCCGCGGCGCATCGGCCCTCGGCAAAGGGACAGCGCGGAGCGAAGCGGCAACCCCCCGGGAGGTTCGCCGCCGAGGTGAGCTCGCCCTTGAGGGAGACGTCGGGGGTGGCCCGGCCGGGCTCGGGCTCGGGGATGGCCGAAAGGAGCGCCCGGGTGTAGGGATGCAGGGGGCGAGCGAAGAGCGCCTCACCGGGGCCCACTTCCACGATGCGCCCGAGGTACATGACGGCCACCCGAGTGCTCACGTGGGCCACGACCTGGAGGCCGTGGGCGATGAAGAGGTAGGTCAGGCCGAGGTCTTCCTGGAGATCCTGCAGGAGGTTCACCACCTGGGCTTGGACGGATACGTCGAGGGCCGAGACGGGCTCGTCCAGGACGATGAATTTCGGGTTTAGTGCGATGGCGCGGGCGATGCCCACCCGCTGACGCTGGCCCCCCGAGAACTCGTGCGGGTACTTCGCCATGGCGGAAGCGTCCAACCCTACGCGCTCAAGCAGGGCCGCGGCCTTCTCCCGCCTCGCCGCTTTGTTTCCGAGGCGGTGGATCAGGAGCGGTTCGGCCACGATGTCCCCCACGCGCATCCTCGGGTTGAGGCTTCCCATGGGATCTTGAAAGACGATCTGAAAATCCTTCCTCCGGCGGCGGAGTGGTTCTCCCTTCAGGGCCAGCAGGTCCCGTCCCTCAAAGAGAACCTGGCCGGAATCGGGCTCCTGGAGGCGCACCAGGATGCGCCCCACGGTGCTCTTGCCCGACCCCGTCTCTCCCACCAGCCCCAGGGTCTCCCCCTTGCGGATGGAAAAGCTCACGCCGTCCACGGCGTGGACGAATGCCGTGGGTCTGCCCCAAAAGCTCTTCTGCACGGGGAACCGGCAGATCAGCTCTCGCGCCTCGACGAGCGGGAGGGCGGCATCCCTCACGTTGCGGCCTCCCCGAGCGAACGCCCGTCGTCGATGGGGAAGAGGCAGCGGACCGACTGGCCTTCGGCCACCTCCCTCCATGCGGGCAAAGCCTCCCGGCAAGCCGCCTCGGCCCGGGGGCACCTGGGGGCGAAGGCGCAGGCTCGGGCGAAGGATCCGGGCTGGGCGACCTGGCCGGGGATGGCCACCAAACGGCGAGCACGGCGCCCCATCCGCGGCAGCGACTGGAGGAGGCCACGGGTGTAGGGATGAGCGGGGGCGGAAAACAGTCGGCGCACGGGAGCTTCCTCCACCACGCGGCCCGCGTACATGACGTACACACGTTCGGCGGCCCGCGCCACGACGCCCAGATCGTGGGTGATGAGGAGGAGCGCCATCCCCGTGCTCTGGCGAAGTTCCGACAGGAGGTCCAGGATCTGGGCTTGCACCGTCACGTCCAAGGCCGTCGTGGGCTCGTCGGCGATGAGAAGGGCCGGCTGGCACGCGAGGGCCATGGCGATCATGGCCCTCTGCCGCATCCCGCCGCTCAGCTGGTGCGGGTAGGATTTGAGGCACCGGCCGGGGTCGGACATCTGGACCCGCGCGAGGAGTTCTTCCGCCCGCACCCACGCAGCCTTCGTCCCGACCTTCTCGTGGGCCAGAACGCCCTCGGCGATCTGGCAGCCGATGGTCAGAACCGGGTTCAGCGCGGACTGCGGTTCCTGGAAGACCATGGCCGCGTCCTTGCCCCTGAAGGCGCGGAGATCCGGGGCCGACATCCCGAGGACGTCTCGCCCCCTGAAGCGGATGGTGCCTCCCACCACGTGGCCCGGCTCGGGCACGAGTCTGAGGATGGACAGGGCCGAGAGGGTTTTCCCCGAACCCGATTCCCCCACGAGAGCCACCTGCTCCCCTTCGGCCACTTGGAAGGAGACATCCTCCACCACGGGAACGGGCCCGTTTCCCGAAGGAAATTCCACCCGCAAGTCCCGGACCTCAAGCAGATCGGCCATGCGGCAAGGATAGCTTGGACGCCGCTCATGGGCAAATCTGGCCCCGGCCATCGGCCGCAAGCCCTTGACAGGAATGGCTCTCAAAGACTATAGTTGGGGTTTCGCCGAAGTGGCGGAATTGGCAGACGCGCTGGGTTCAGGGTCCAGTGATCTCACGGTCAT
>JAKAJA010000494.1 GCA_021814085.1 Acidobacteriota bacterium
TTTTCACCAGGGAGGAAATCTTCTCCACGTTGCGCTTGAGCATCTGGACGCCGCGATCCACCCGGTCCATCTGGCTCTTGCGCATCCCCGATTCCATGACGTAGATCCCCCCCTCCACGCCCATGAGGATGTTCTTGATCCCGTGCGCGAGCCCCGCCACGGTCTGGCCCACGGCCGCGAGGCGCTCGGCTTCCAGCTTGTCGCGTTCGAGCATCCTGAGATGGGTCATGTCCGTGGCGATTTCGATGACCAGGTTCACCTTCCCGTCGGGCGACCCCGGCTCGCGCGTGAGGGGAGAGGCGGTGACGATGTAGTGGGCCTCTTCCCCCGTGGTGGTCACGCCGACCTGCTCCGCCGTATGCTCCCGGCCGTCCTCGAAGACCATGAGGGCCGGGCAAACGCGGCAGGGGCGGTTGCGCCGCTTGTACACCTCGTAGCACCGCTTGCCCCCGACCTTCCCGAAGGTGTCCCGCATGCGCCTGTTGGCGCGCACCACCTCCAGGTCCCTGTCGAGGACCGTCACGTAGCAGGGCACCCTCTCGAACAGGATGTCGTTCTCCCGCCGCAGGCTGCTGGCCTCGTTCACGTTGGAGGCCACCCAGAGGACGTACGGGCTGGCGCTGGCGCCTCCGGCGGACAAGGGCGCCACGCGCACCACGAAGGTGGATTCGGTGCCCCTGCTCACGGCGAGGTTGTCGTCGCAGACCCTGGCCTTGCCGTCCGTGAAGGTCAACGCCGCCTGGCAGCGTTCGCACGGTGAAGAGCGGTCCTTCATGAGTTCATAGCAGTGACGGCCCTGCCAGGGACCAAACACATTGCAAAACGCGTCGTTGGCCTCCACGATGACGAACTCCGGGGCCAGCGCCGCCATCATGACCGGCGCCAGGTCGAAGAGATGATCGCCGAGGAGTTTTCGGACCTCAGGCCGTTCCGCTTCGGATCTCATGGCGCTCCAGGAGCCTCCGCAAGGTGGTCAGCAGAGTGGGCACGCTGATGGGTTTTTCCAGATAGCCCTCGGGCGACGGTAGGTTTCCCGACTCGAGGCCCTTCAGGCCCCTCGCGGCCACATCCTCCTTCCGCGCATAGCCACTGATGATGACCACCGGGATCTCCCGCGTGGCCGCGCCCTCGCGCATGGCCCTGTAGAGAGAGAGCCCCGTGTGGCCCGGCATCATCACGTCGAGGAGTACGGCGTCCGGCCGTTCGCTCTCGATCCACTCCAGGGCCCCCTCCGTACCGTTCAGCCCCGCGGCCCGAAACCCGGCGTCCTCCAGGACCGCGGTCAGGTACTCGACGATGTCGCGCTCGTCGTCGACGATGAGGACCTTGGGCGGTCTGGCGCGAAATTCGAACTGCTGGTTCATGCCCGTCCGCTCTTCTCACCGGCGCCCGGGACCTGGACGACGTAAAGCCGCTCGCTCTCGGTCCCCGAATCGTGGCAGGCGCCGCACCGCCCCAGATTGGGCAGATTCACCTTGGGGTCCTTGGCCTTGGACACGTGGCAGGGGATGCACATGGCGTGCATGGCGTCCTTGTAGCTCGAGGCCGATGGGGCCTTGAAGGTGGCAACCACGGTATTGCCTGCGGCCATCATGTCCTTCTGATGGCAGTCCTTGCAGGTCTTGGACACCGTCAACGACTGGGGCTCGCCGGGGCCGTGGCACTTGGCGCACACATCCTCGCCGCCCACGCTCTGGATGTGCCGGTCGTGGTCGAAGACTCTTGATGGCGTGTACAGGTGAGCGTGGCACTCGCTGCAGGGCGTCCCCACGTCTCCGGCCAGGTGGAGGTGGTGACACGTGCCGCAGGACTTGTCTTTTCCGGCCTCGTCCTGATGGCGCTTGTGGTCGAAGTAGACGTAACGCGGGCCGTCGCCCATCCTCAGTATGTTAGCGCCCCTCGCCCTCTCGGCCTTCCGAATGACGGCAGGTTGCGTTTTGGGCGCCAGGGTGAGCCCCAAAGCCATGGCCGCGACGAAGCACATGGAGTAGACCCGGGCCGACTTGCGCCACCCCTCTCCCAGCCAGACCTGCGTGAAGGCGCCGAAGGCCGGGAGGGAGGCCGCCGCCCGCGTCCTCTGGCGCTCCGCATCTTCCAGGCCATGCGGATCCACGGGAAAATGCTCCTGGATGAAGAAGAAGACCAGGGCGCATGCGGCAACGATGCCGAGGCTGATGGCGAACTCGGTCCAGGCGGGGAAGTAGAAAGTCCCAGTGGCCCACACCTGGCTCAGGCCGGAGGCGTTGATGCGGTTGAGCACGAACCCGAGCACGGAACACAGGGAGACCAGCCAGACCCCGGTGAAGGACCTGCGGACTCTGGGCACGGCAAACAGGACCATGGGGACGACCGTGGACATGGCCATCTCGAGCAGGAACAGGTTCGATGCCCAGTGCCCCCCCGAGAGAAGGCCGAGCTTCCCGTGCCAGGCCAGATCCCCGAGGCGGAGGGCCAGATAGATGCCGAGGGCGACGGAGGTGAGGCGCGCCAGGCCCTCGAGCATGGGCGCCTCGGGATCGCGGCGGTACACCCAGGAGGTGGTGGCGGACTCGAGCATGACCATGGAGAGCCCCAGGCAGATGGCCGAGACGAAGAACAGGTCGGGGAGGATGGGG
>JAKAJA010000027.1 GCA_021814085.1 Acidobacteriota bacterium
TGACCTATGCCACCGAACTCCTGGCCGCCAACTGCAACCGCGGGGAGGCCCTCCTCCAGCCCACCACCATGAGCACCGTCCGGCTGAGCCTGGACCGCTTCCAGGAGATGGGTATCACGGGGGTCACCGTCGCCCTCCACTACCCCCTCTTCGATCCCGCCTTCCCCAGGCGCGAGGAGTATGAGGCCTTCTACCGGGCCGTGGCCCTGGAGGTGCACAGCCGGGGCATGGTCCTGGACGTGGAGAACAACACGGTCTTCACGGGCACTCCCTTCTCTCCCATCCAGTGGGACTGGACGCACTATACCGTGGCCTCCCTGGCGGCGGCGCGGAACGCCATGGCGCAAGTCGTCCTCGACGAGGTGCAGCCCGACTACCTGGACGTGGGGACCGAGTCGGACACGGAGGCCAGCCTCACGGGGATCGTCTCCCTCAAGGATCCCCAAGTGTTCGCGACCTTCATCCACGGCATCGTGTCGGGCCTGAACAGGGGGAACACCCGGCTCTGCGCTGGAATGGGGGCCTGGGACGACATGGAGCAGGGGAGGCTCTTGGCGCAAGACCCGGCCCTGGACGTCCTGGCATTTCACTTCTATCCCCTCAACGCCGCGTCCCTCCAGAATGTCCTTCTCATGGGCGATCTGGCGCGCGCCAACGGGAAGCCTCTGATCCTGGACGAGACCTGGCTCTA
The DNA here is from genome assembly GCA_021814085.1 of Acidobacteriota bacterium. GTDB lineage: Bacteria > Acidobacteriota > UBA4820 > UBA4820 > DSQY01 > JAKAJA01. The sequence goes on from JAKAJA010000027.1 coordinate 692, forward strand.
CAAGGAGCCGCCATCGGGAGGGATCGTCTCGAGCACGGATCCCTACCGGCGCAACGCCTATTCGTTTTGGGCGGCCCTCGACCAGCAACACCTGAGGTGCATTACCAAGCTCGTGCAGTCGGAAGGGGTGGTCTTCGCCTCGCCCTTCAACAGCACCTATTTCTTCGCCTATGTCCCGTACGATCCCTCCCTCGACGCCATGCCCTTCGCCGATGCCATGGCGATCGTCACGCGGGCCGAGTCGGCGGCCCTCCATGCGGGCACGCGGACGTCCACGGGAGATTACTACGCGGCCCTCATCACCCGGTCGCCTGTCGAACTCTCCGCCGACTTCACCACCTCACCGGCTCTGCCCACGGATGCGGCGCCTGTTGTCTTCTCGGCCTCGGCCAGCGGTGGAACGGCGCCCTACACCTTCACCTGGGATTTGGACGGGGCGCCGGCGGCGGGAGAGACGGCGAGCAAGTCGTTCCCCGCCGGGGCTCACCAGGTGACTCTCACGGTCAAGGATGCGGCGGGCGGCACGGCGCAAGAGAGCAAGACGATCACCGTGGTGGCGGCGCCCCGCATTGCTTCCGTGTCCAAACTGGCGAACCCGTTTCGTCTCAAGATCGCCGGGTCTAACTTTCAATCAGACTGCGCGGTCACCATCAACGGTGAGGCTGTGCCTCAGACCGACGGGAAGGGCAGCACCCTCGTCTATGCCAAGCAAGGCGGCGCCCTGAAGGCCATGCTCCCCAAGGGCGTGACGGTGCAAGTGGCCGTCGTGAATCCGGACGGGACGTCCTCGTCGCCTTTCCCCTTCACTCGGTGAGGTGCTCCTCTCCAAGGTCTCCGTAACCCTTTCCCGGCGTTTATTCGACAGCATTTGGGAGGAATGGATTATGTCTCCAAACCGAAGGTCCCTGAAGGGGTTGTCCTCGCTGGCCCTGCTGATGTCAATGGCGCTGCTGCCCGGCGTCCCATCCCTGGCTGGTGCTCCACCCGAATGTGGGCAGGCACTTCCAGCGGCCGCCACCGCGAAGCCCAACATCGTGTTCATCCTCACGGACGATCAGGACCTGCAGCTCGGGTCCCTGAACTACATGCCCAACCTGAAATCCCTCGTGGCCGATCAGGGGCTCACCTTTCAGAACGGCTACGTACCCCTTTCCCTATGCTGTCCCTCACGAACCACCATCCTGCGGGGACAGTTCCCTCACAACCACCAGATCGAGGGCAACTCGCCGCCCCTCGGCGGGTTCGAGAAAGCCTACTCGCTCAACGTGGAGTCGGCCACGGCGGCCACGGCCCTTCACGGCGCCGGATACAGAACGGTCCTTTTGGGCAAGTACCTGAACGGCTATCCTGACACGGCACCGGCGAACTACATCCCGCCCGGCTGGGACGAGTGGTACAGCCCTTCCGCGGGGAACCCCTACAGCGAATATAACTACACCCTCAACGAGAACGGCACGCCGGTGAGCTACGGCAGCACGCCCACCGACTACATGGTGGACGTCCTCTCCGCGAAGGCTCAGGACTTCATCCGCAGAACCGTGGCCGCTGGTCCCCAGCCCTTCTTCATTTATCTTGCCACCTACGCGCCACACCAGCCCGCCACGCCCGCGCCGCGGCACGCGAGCCTCTTTCCCACCGTCCAGGCGCCCAGGCTCCCCTCCTTCAACGAGGCGGACGTCTCGGACAAGCCCGCCTACATTCAGGCCATGCCCCTCCTTACCGCCCAGCAGATCGCGCAGGTGGACGAACTGTACCGCCAGCGCATACGGTCCCTCCAGTCCGTGGACGAGGCCATCGCCGCCCTCGTCTCGACCCTCCAGTCCGTGGGGCAGCTGGACAACACCTACATCTTCTTCACCTCCGACAATGCCTTTCACCTGGGCGAGAAGAGGATGAGCGCGGGCAAGTACACGCCCTACGAGACGGACATTCGGGTTCCCTTCATGGTCCGCGGACCGGGCGTGCCTAAGGGCGGGACCATGGCGCACATGACGACGGAAGTGGACCTGGCGGCGACGTGGGCTGAGATCGCTGGGGCGAGCCTCCCCGAAGTGACAGACGGGCGGTCCCTCGTTCCCCTGCTCGGGGCCAATCCGCCCGCGGGTAGCTCCTGGCGCCAGGCGGTCCTGCTGGAGCAGTTCGTCTCGGGCAACCCGCTGGCCGATCCCGGCTTCGCGCGCCTGTGGAGCCAGGGAACCTACAGCGGCATCTTGGAGCCCCCCGACCCGCAAGACATCGCGGAGGCCGCCAAGCCGTGGCCAGCGCACTTCGGCTACACCACGGGGACCTACAAGTACGTGGAGTACGACACGGGGGAGAAAGAGCTCTACATACTCCCCAACGATCCGGACGAAGTGAGCAACAAAGCCGCTTTGGCCAACCCCGTGGTGATGAACACGTGTTCCCTCTACCTCTCGGCCCTCAAGGCATGCGCCGGTGACGGGTGCAGGAGCGCGGAATCCATTGCCCCGCCGCCCCTTGTGGCGCCCGACTTCACCTACGCTCCCTCGCAGCCCACCGACGTCAGCCCCGTCCTCTTCACCGCCTCAGCCGTGGGTACGGCGCCCTACGCCTTCGCCTGGACCCTGCCGGGCCTGTCGATCACCGGCACGACGGCGACGGTCCAGCTGCCGCCCGGTGACCAGATGGTCACCCTGGACGTTCAGGACGGCATCGGCGCGCGGAACGGCGTGAGCAAGATCGTGCACGTGGCGCCCACCGTCTTCATAAACGGCGTGACGCCGGCCACGAGTCCCTTCCGGCTCAAGATCGCGGGCACCAACTTCAAGCCCGGGTGCAAGATCACCCTCGGCGGCTGGCCTGTGTCCCAGGTCGCCTTCAAGAGCTCGGGGCAGGTGAACGCCGTCGGCAGCGAGGTGAAGGCCCACGTCCCAAAAGGTCAGGCCGTCCAAATTGTGGTGATCAATTCCGACGGGTCCCAGAACCTGCCTTTCACCTACACGCGCTGAAGTGGCGCAGGGTTCAACCCTCTACGGCGAGGCGGTAGCCCACCCCGGGTTCCGTGCGCAGGTAGCGCGGGTTCGCCGTGTCGGCCTCCAGCTTACGGCGGAGCTGGGCCATGTAGACCCGGAGGTAGTGAGCTTCAAACCCGTACTCTGGGCCCCAGCCCGCGTTCAGGAGCTGCCGGTGGGTGAGGACCTTGCCCGCGTGCTTCACGAGGGTGGCCAGCAGGCGGAATTCGATGGGGGTAAGGTGGACCTCCTCGCCCGAGACAGTAACGACCCGGGCGGCCAGGTCCACCTTGAGATCGCCCGTCGTGAAAATGGGATCTTGGGGGGCGGTGGCTCTGAGGGCGTGCCTCAGGGCGACGCGGATCCGGGCCAGGAGTTCGTCGGCGCCGAAGGGCTTGGTCAGGTAGTCGTCGGCTCCCGCATCCAGAGCTTCCACCTTGGCCTTCTCCACGTCCCTCGCGGTGAGGACGATGACGGGCACGCTGCTCCACTCCCGCAGCTCCTTCAGGACCTCCATGCCGTCTCTGTCGGGCAGGCCCAGATCGAGGACGACGAGGTCCGGGCGATCCGAAGCGGCGTGCTTCAGGCCGTCTTCCCCACAGGCGGCTTCGCCGATGCGGTAGCCGTTGCTGGACAGGGTGACCCGGAGGAAACGCCGGATGCCCGGCTCGTCTTCGATGAGGAGGATGAGTTGCTCCGTGGGGGTCATGTCCCGTCTCCCATGCTATCGGCCGAACCGGTCTCTGGCGCTGGCGTTCGGGGCGGAGTACCCGAGGGAATGGCGAGGATGAAGGAGGCACCCCCGCCCGCGCGGTTCTCCGCACGGATGGTTCCGCCGTGGGCCTCCAGGATGGCGCGGCAGATGGCGAGGCCGAGGCCCGCCCCTTCCGCGTGCGCCGAGGCCCTGTAGAACTTATCGAAGAGCCGTTCTTCCTCTCCCGTGGGGAGCCCCGGCCCGCGATCCTCCACGCGGATGCTCACGATTTCTGGGAGTTGCTCCACGTTGATATCCAGGGGCGTCCCCTCTGGGGTGTGGCGTGCCACGTTCTCCAGGAGGTTGATGAAGACTTGTTCCATCAGCCGCCCATCGATGAACACCATGGGTAGCGAGTCGGGGAGCTTCACCTGGATGCTCCTATTCGCCAGCTTGGCGCGTGTCCTCTCGAGGGCCGCGCCCACCACTTCCTCGAGGGGTTGCCACTCCCGGTTCGGTGTGAGGGTGCCCGACTCCAGGCGGGTCATATCCAGGAGGTTTGCCACGTAATGGCTCAGGCGCAGGGATTCGTCGTAGATGGACTGTGCCAGTTCGCGTGTTCCGCCCTGGTCCAGACAGCCCGCGGCAAGGGTGCTGGAGGCGCCAACAATGGAGGCGAGGGGTGTCCTGAAATCATGGGAGACACTGCTCAGTAGAGTGCTGCGCAGGCGCTCCGATTCGGCTGTCACCTCCGCCCGCCGGGCCCGTTCAGCGAGAACCGCCCGCTGGAGGGCCAAGGCCGCCTGGCCCACCACCGCCTCCATTCGGTGGAGGCGCTCGGAGGCTCCCTCGCTGGGGTCCTCTTGGAACCGGATGCCCGCCACGCCGAGGATTTCCTCCGACGCCTCGATGGGGAGGTACATGGCGTCGCTCCCCGGGAGGGTATCGGTGTCGAGCCCGGCGGCCTGTCGGTGCTCGAAAACCCACCGTGCCACGCTGGCCTCGCTCGTGCGCGTGGCGAAGGAGGCGTCCACCTCGGCCGTCACCTGAAGGTCACCCAGCCCGTCCGGAAGGAAGACGGCCGATTGCGCCCCGTAATGGTCGTAGAGGTGCTGGACAGTAGCGCGGGCCACGGCCCCGGGGTCTCTTCCACGGGCCAGGTCTTGCGTCAGATCCACCATGGACTGGCTCCTGCGCTGCGCTTCCCTCGCCCGCTCCGCCTCCAGTCGCACGCGGGAGGCGAGGTTGCTCGTGAGGAGGGCCACGGCGAGCATGACCGCGAAGGTGATGAGGTATTGGGAGTCCCTCACCGCGAAGGTCAGGTAGGGGGGAATGAAGAAGAAATCGAAGATGGCCACGCTCACGACGGAGGCGAGGACCGAAGGTCCCCTCCCGAACCGGGTGGCCGCGAGGGCCACGCCGAGGAGGTAGACCATGGCCAGGTTGACGGGCTCCACGAAGGTCCTGAGCAGGGCCGAGACGAGGGTGGCCACGGCCACGACCGCGAGGGCCAGCAGATAGGGCTCGAACCGCCCAGGCCTCTTTCTGGCCTTGCGGGCGCGGGCGAGACGCTCCTCGGGCGTCCCGCCGATGATGTACACGTCGATCCTCCCACTGAGGCCGATAAGGTGGTCCACGAAAGAGGAGCGGGGGAGCCTCCACCAGGGGTTCGCCGGGGGCTTGCCCAGGACGATCTTGCTCACGTTGCGGGATCGCGCGAAGGCCAGGATTTCGTCGGCCGTGTCCGATCCGGACAGGGTCACGGCTTTGCCCCCGAGTTGTTCGGCGAGGCGGAGGGTGCGCTCCACCTGGTCCCGCTCCGACGGAGGGAGGTGGCCGTGGGCCGGCGTCTCGACGTAAACCGCGAACCACTCCGCCTTGAGGCGAGTGGCCATGGTCCGGGCCGCCCGCACGAGGTGCTGTCCGTAGGGGCTGGGGCCCAGGCAGACGAGTACCCGCTCTACCGTAGGCCACGTTTCGCCCACGGCGTGGTCTCTCCGGTAACGCTGCATCTGTACGTCCACACGGTCCGCGGTGCCGCGCAGGGCCAGCTCTCGCAGGGCTATGAGGTTCCCCGGACGGAAGAAGTTTTCGAGGGCCTGCTCGGCCAGCTGGGGGAAGTAGACCCTCCCCTCCTTGAGTCTCTTGATGAGGTCGTCCGCGGGGAGGTCCACGAGCTCCACCTCGTCCGCCTCCTCGAAGACCGAGTCGGGGACGCGCTCGGAGACGGTGACCCCCGTGATCTGGGCCACCACGTCGTTGAGGCTCTCCAGGTGTTGGACGTTGAGGGTGGTCCAGACGCTGATCCCCGCGCTCAGGAGTTCGCGCACGTCCTGCCACCGCTTGGCGTGCCGGGAGCCGGGGGCGTTGGTGTGGGCGAGTTCGTCCACGAGAATGAGGGCGGGCCGTCGCTCCAGGGCGGCGTCGAGGTCGAACTCGCGGAGGTCTTTTCCGCGGTAGCTGAGGATACGGGGCGGGAGGAGCTCCTGGCCCTCCAGGAGGAATTCGGTCTCCTTCCTCCCGTGGGTCTCGGCCCAGCCCACGACCACGTCCTGCCCCTCGGCTTTGAGGGCGCGGGCGGTTTCCAGCATGGCGTAGGTTTTCCCCACGCCGGGCGCGGCGCCGAAGAAGACTTTCAGTCGCCCCCGGCGGCGCTCCTCATCCTCGCGGTTCGCCCGCGCCAGAAGCTCCTCGGGATCGGGTCGACGTTCCATGGGAATACCTCAACGGCCCACGAGCCTGCAGAGGGGTCTAATCCATTTGATTATGTCACATCGACCCATGAAGGCGCTCTTCAAGAGCATTCCTTGCCGGCCTTCCCCTCTAGCGGGGTGCTAGGACATGGTGATCCGGATGGGCAACACCACCGTCTGCATCCCCGCGAACTGGAGGCGCCGCTGGATGGCGAAGGCGGTGTCGTTGTGCAGGAGGCGGTAGTAGAGGTGCTCCTTGGCGAAGATCAACTTGCCGAGAAAGAAGACGGCTCGGGGGAACTCCCCCAAGACCTCCGCGCAGACGGTCTGGGCCTCATCCACCACCTCCGTGCCGATGACGTAGCGAAAATCGGCATTAAGCCCGAGGTTCCTGGCGAAAGCCACGTACTGCCGGAGGCCGTCCTCCGTTTCCCTCTTCAGCCGTTCGAGCTCGTCCTGCCCCTTGAAGCTGCCCGAGTCCACCACGCCCGTGGAGACGAAGAGGATGTTCCGGAAGGTATCGGGGAAGAGCCGCAGGATCGACAGGAGCGAGTGGATCCCCAGCCCTCCGTATCCGGAGACGAGGAGGGCGGCAACGGGCTTTCCGGGGTCCAGTCGGCCGAGCCCCTGCGCGTGCCCGTTGGCGGGTAGCGCGGAGAGGATGGCGTCGATGTCCTGAATCTGCCGTCCGACGGCTTTGTAGTGGGCCTTGATGAGGAAGCAGAGTGCGATGAGAGAGGCTGTGATGAGGAAGGTGAGCCAGCCCCCCTCTTTGAATTTCTCCACGGTCGTGACGACCAGGATGGAGAGGCACAGCAGGAGCCCCGTCCCATGCACCATGAGGTTGCGCAGCCAGTGGGGGTGGAGCTTCCGCTCCCGTACCCAGAAGCTGCTCATCCCCATCTCGGTGAGCGAGAAGGTCATGAAGACGTTTATGGCGTACAGGACCACGAGGAACGAAACCTGCCCCTTCGTGTAGATGATCAGTATCCCGGAGGCGATGCCCATGAGAAGCACGCCATTTTGCGTGACGAGCCGTTCCGACAGGTTGGCGAACCGGTGGGGCAGCCAGGAGTCCACGGCCATGTTGGATAGGACGCGTGGCCCGTCGATGAACCCCGCTTGGGCGGCGACGAAGAGGAGGGCACCCTCGGACAAGAGGGTCACGACCACGAGCCAGGACCCCACGGGCATGCCCCCGAGGGACCAGCCCCCGAAAACCCGCTCCAGCAAGACGGCGTTCATGGTTTTGCCCTCGGCCGGAGCGGCTGCCCAGAGGAGATAGCAGACGAGGATGCCACCGGCCGTGAAGGCGAGGGAGAGGGCCATGTAAAGCATGGTCCGTTTGCCCGTGGCCACACGGGGTTCCCTGAGGATGGTCAAGCCGTTGGACACGGCCTCGATTCCCGTGTAGGTTCCGCCGCCGAGAGAATAGGCCCTCATGAAGATCAGGAGGAGCACCACCCAGCCTAGGCTCGATGAGTCATGCACCATCTGCGCGTGAGCGCCGGCAAACACCTTCGGCATGGCCCACGTGTGGGCGAGGATGCCGTACGCGATCAAGAGAAAGTGCGTGGCCACGAACACGAGGAAGATGGGCATGAGAACCTTGATGGACTCCTTGACGCCTCTCAGGTTCAAGACCAGCAGAAAGGAGAGTACCAGGAGGTCCATCGGGACCTTGTACCCCTGCCAATCTATCGGGAGGAAGCTGAAGATGGCGTCCATGCCCGAAGCGATGGAAATGGCGATGGTGAGCACATAGTCCACCACGAGCGCCGAGCCCGAGACCACGCCGGCCTTCGGGCCGAGGAGCCTGGAGGCCACGAGGTAGCCGCCGCCGCCGCTGGGGAAGTGCTCGATGAGGAGGCTGTAGGCGAAGGAGATCACCCCCACCGTGATAGCCGTCATGAGGGCGAGGTAGATGGCGAGGTAGGTGTGACCTTGAATGGCCCGGAACGCCTCGTCGGGCCCATAGCACGAGGAGGAGAGACCGTCTGCCCCCAGGCCGACCCAGGCCAGGAATGCCACGAGGGAGAGCTTGTGGAACACCTTTGGGTCGTTCGGGTCTTTAGGTGTTCCGAAGATGATGTGCCTGAGGGGGGTCAAGGGAGCTGCCTATTCGCTGAGGTCGGGTGCAACGGGACGAGAACAGGACCGGCGGATCTCGAAAGATTCACGGATCAGGGCTCAGGGCTCTTTCAGGACCTTTGCCGACTCACAGAACCTGTAAAGCAGGTAAACCAGCAGGACCACCGCCAGGGCGGAAGCAATGGCATAAACCACACCCATGTGACACCTCAACTTCGGCCCGAGGCAGCTCTGGGCCCGCAAACGAACCGGTCGCCAGCTGCGCCGGAGGCCTCCCGCTCGAAGCCTGTAGCCATGCTATGGCGAGGGGGGTCAAGGGCGCATAAAGAGACTGGCTTGGGACATCAAGAAAGTATCAAGATGGGGCGAAGCCGGCCGCTGCGCCATGGAAGGGACATGGGTTCCCAGGAAGGCCCGGAGGACGGGAGGGGCGGCTCCCATCTCGCGGCCGCGCCGGGCCAGGGTCCGCCGAGAGCGGCCCTCGCATTTGCCAGCGCGCCTTCCGCATTCCCTCCCGCGGGCAACGAGCGAACCACCTCAGAACCCCATCATAATCGGCGGGTTGCCCCGGCGCTCCGTCTTTCTGAGGTCCGGGGTCCATCCGGCGACAGACAGGATCAGCGGCCCTCCAGGGCCAGGTTCAAGGCCAGCACGTTGACCCGTGGCTCTCCCAGCACCCCGAACTGGCGGCCGGTCACGTGAGATTGGACTAGATCGCGGACGGCGGCCTCCGATAGACCCCTCGCACGGGCCACTCGGGGGACCTGGTAGAAGGCGGCGGCGGGGCTGATGTCCGGGTCCAAACCGCTGGCGGAGGTGGTGACGAGGTCTACCGGAACGGGTGCTATATTGCCCGGATCTGCCGCTCGGAGCGCCTCGATCCTGGCCTTCACCTGGGCCGCCAAGTCAGGGTTGGTGGGGCCCAGGTTGGAGCCGGCGGAGAGGGCGGCATTGTAGGGAAAGGGCGACGTCGCCGAGGGGCGTCCCCAGAAGTACTTGGGGTCCGAGAAGCTTTGTCCGATGAGCGACGAGCCGACGGCGCGGCCGTCGTGCGTGATGAGGCTCCCCGAGGCCTGTCGCGGGAAGAACACATGAGCGAGACCCGTGACCAGTAGCGGGTAGACCAGACCCGTGAGGACCGTCAGAACGAGAACGGAGAGGAAGGCGGACAGCATCAGCCTATTCATGGAAGCCTCACGCCAAGTGCAGGGCCGATAGGGCCATGTCGATGAGTTTTATGCCGGGGAAGGGCAGAAGTATCCCGCCCAGACCGTAGAGGAGCAGGTTGCGGCGCAGGAGGGCGGATGCCGGCACGGGCCGGTACTGCACGCCCTTCAGGGACAAGGGGATGAGGGCCACGATGATGAGGGCATTGAAGATGACCGCGGAGAGCACGGCGCTCTGAGGCGTGGCCAGGTGCATGACGTTGAGGGCCTGGAGCCCCGGGTAGGTGGTGGCGAAGGCGGCGGGGATGATGGCGAAGTACTTGGCGACGTCGTTGGCGATGGAAAAGGTCGTCAGTGCGCCTCGCGTCATGAGGAGTTGCTTGCCGATGTTGACCACCTCCAGGAGCTTCGTGGGGTTGGAGTCCAGGTCCACCATGTTGCCCGCCTCCTTGGCAGCCTGGGTGCCCGAGTTCATGGCCACGGCCACGTCGGCCTGAGCGAGGGCCGGGGCGTCGTTGGTCCCGTCCCCCGTCATGGCCACGAGGTGGCCCTTGGCCTGGTAGTCGCGGATGAGGGCGAGCTTGGTTTCCGGCGTGGCTTCCGCGAGGAAATCGTCTACACCCGCCTCCGCCGCGATGGCCGCCGCGGTGAGGGGGTTGTCCCCCGTGATCATAATCGTCTTGATGCCGATGTGCCGCAGATCGGTGAAGCGCTCTCGGATGCCGCCCTTCACGATGTCCTTGAGATGGATGGTGCCCAGGACCCGAATACCGTCCGACACCACGAGGGGCGTGCCCCCGTCCTTGGCCACCGCCTCGACCTGCCGGCGGACCTCCTTGGGGAATGTCCCGCCGAGCTTGGTCACGTGGGATTCGATGGCGTCCGCGGCCCCCTTGCGGACCTGGCGCCCGTCCAGGTTCACGCCGCTCATCCGCGTGTGGGCGCTGAAGGGGACGAAAGTGGCCCCGAGGGAGGACATGTCCCGGCCTCTGATCCCGTGCTTCTCCTTGGCGAGGACCACGATGCTCCGCCCTTCGGGGGTCTCGTCGGCGAGGGAGGCCAGTTGCGCCACATCCGCGAGGGCATCCTCTTTCACCCCGGGCGCTGGGAGGAAAGCCACGGCCTCGCGGTTGCCGAGGGTGATCGTCCCGGTCTTGTCGAGGAGGAGCACATCCACGTCACCCGCGGCTTCCACCGAGCGGCCCGACATGGCGATGACGTTGGCCTGGATGAGCCGGTCCATGCCGGCGATGCCGATGGCCGAAAGGAGGCCGCCGATGGTTGTGGGGAGCAGGCAGACGAGGAGGGCCAGGAGGACGGTGAATGTAACGACCGTGCCGTTCCCGTTGGCGTGCACGGCGTAGAGCGAGAAGGGCAGGAGCGTGACCGTGACCAGCAGAAAGATGATGCTCAGTCCGGCGAGGAGGATATCCAGAGCGATCTCGTTGGGGGTTTTCTGGCGCCGGGCTCCCTCCACGAGGGAGATCATCCGGTCCAGAAACGTC
>JAKAJA010000495.1 GCA_021814085.1 Acidobacteriota bacterium
TGGCTCGGGAGGACCTCCTCCTGGAGCTTCACGACCAGGTGGACCGCTCCGTCAGGGCGGGTGCCGTCCTCCGGCTCGGAGGGAAGCGGCTGGAGGGTCCGGGAGCGTTTTACCCTCCCACGGTCCTCACGGGGGTGCGGCCCGGCATGGCGGCCTTCGACGAGGAGACCTTCGGCCCCGTGGCGGCGGTCATCACGGCCCGGGACGAATCGGAGGCCGTGGCCCTGGCCAACCGGTCCCCCTTCGGCCTCGGCGCGAGCCTCTGGACCCGCGACCTCCAGCGGGGGGAAACCCTGGCGGGGGAGATCGAATCGGGCTCCGTCTTCATCAACGGGATGGTGAAGAGCGACCCGCGCCTCCCCTTCGGCGGCATCAAGCGTTCGGGCTATGGGCGGGAGTTGAGCGCCTTCGGGATACGGGAGTTTGTGAACATTAAGACCGTCTGGATAGCGTAGGGTCCTTCACTTGACCGTGTAGCCCGCCGCCGGATATCCCACGAAGTGGTAGAGGTTGGAGGGGGCGGTCAAGCCCATGCCCTCGGCCTTCACCGCGAGCTGGGGCCACCCCACTGAAGTGGCGTAGGCCACGGGCCGGCCTTCCAGCTTCCTGTCTTGTGACGCGGCCAACCTCTCGAGGGTGAGGAGGCCGAAGGGGATGCTGAACCGGCCGCACCACGTCAGTCGGTATTGTCCTGGGTCCTTGGGGTCGCAGAAGGTCTCGAAGGCCCGCCGGATGGAATCGGTGGTCACCACTCCGGCGAGGGGACCCGTGAGGAGGGCCCGGTCCGCGGCGCAGGCCTTCATGTAAGCCTCCACACCGCCGTCGCCGTAAGGGGTGAACTTGAAATCGGGCCCGTAGTGGACGGCGTCCGATGAGATCACCACCGCCAAATCCTTTCCCATATTCCAGCCTCGCGCTTTCATCTCCGCCGAGATGGCCTCCGCGAGCCGGGCCGAGAGGTCCTGCATGCGCTCGAAGCTCATGGTGGAAACGAGGATGGGGACGATCTCCAGGTCGGGGTTCTGGTGCTTCAACCAGTAGGAGACGGCCTCCACCGAGTGCTCCGAGTCGTGCATGGCGTCGCTCTGCACCACGTCCCCCTTGGGGAGCCTGGAGAGGAGCGCCTCGCGGAGGGAGGAGACCTTGAGCTCGCCATCGGGCGTGCGCCACGCCCGGTAATCGTCGAAGACGAGGACCTCGCGGGCCCCGAATTTTTTCCAGCCGTGGAAGACCCCCAAGACAATCACCCGCTTGGCCTTGACCGTGGGGATGACGGACCGGTAGACCCGCCCGGCGTAGAGGAAGTCGTCGTGGGGGCAGATCACGCCCCAGGCGGAATCCGCGGGGACATTGCCCAGGGATTCGGGGGCGGGACCGGCGGATGAAGCATTCCATGCTTCGGCCATCTGGGCCGCGGTGGAGGCAAAGCCCACCGCGTCCTTCTGCCCCCGGAGGTCGCCCTTGGAGGGGATGCCCATTTCCCTTCGGACCTCGTCGAGGGTTGGTGGGACGGGGCCCGCGGCGTGGGACGTCCGGAGCGAAGACAGCATCAGGCACAGGCCCAGCAGGACGAGGATTCGCATGGTCACCCCCTCGCTCGAAGTGTAAACGCAGCAGGCGCCCGAGACCAGTGCCGCGGAGTCGGTCATTCCCAGACCCGCGAGCCGCATGGGATAGAATGTGGACACGGGAGGCGAGCATGAAAAAGATCCTTATAGCGGCCATCCTCGTGGCCGGAGCCCTGTGGATCGGATGGGCGGCGCGGGGTGCCGCAGGCAAGTCGTCGGATGCCCTCATGCGGGCCGACGAGGCCTTTGCCAAAAGCACCGCCGAGAAGGGCTTGGAGGGCTGGCTCTCCTGGTTCGCCCCCGAGGCCCGGATTTTCCCCGCCGGAGAGAACGTCATCGAGGGCCTTCCCGCCATCAAGGCCCACTACGCCAAGACGGGCTTCGATCCCAAGCCCCTGGCCTGGAAGCCGGTGCATGCGGACCTCGCCGCCTCGGAGGATCTGGGCTACACCTACGGCTACGCCACGTGGCCCGACAAGGATGACAAGGGAAACAAGGTCATGAGGGGAAGCAAGTACCTCACCATCTGGAAGAAGCAGGCCGACGGCTCGTGGAAGGTCGCGGCCGACCTGGGCAACTCGGCGCCACTTTCCAGGCCTTGAACCGCGGGGAGATTGGAGGCCGCAGGCATGAACTTGGGCATGGCACGGGCATGAGTGGCCCGTCTATCGTTGTGGTCGGGGCCGGGGCCTCGGGCCTCATGGCGGCCATCTGGGCCGCGGGCCGCGGGCGCCCCGTCCTCCTCCTGGAAAGGACCGGCGACGGGGGACGGAAGATCCTCGCCAGCGGCGGCGGGCGCTGCAATATCCTCCCCTCGGTAGCCGCCCCCGAGAGGTTCGTCACCGATTCGTCCCCCAACACCCTCCGGAACATGCTCCGGTCTTGGCCGCTCCCTCAGCAGCGGGCTTTTTTCGAAAAGGAAGCGGGGCTCGAACTGGTCCTGGAGGAGGAGACGGGCAAGGTCTTTCCGTCCTCGAGCAGCGCGCGACAGGTGCGCGACGCACTGGTCCAACTGGCGCGAGAACGAGGGGTGGAGATCGGA
>JAKAJA010000496.1 GCA_021814085.1 Acidobacteriota bacterium
CGGCCGGTTGACGGCCCGGCGCCAGGCGGCATATAACTACTTGTTCAAGAAGGGGTCTCGAGTGGGCAAGTACGTTCTCCTGGAAAACATCAACAGCCCCGCGGACCTCCGGGCTCTGCCCGAGGAATCCCTCCCCAAGCTCTGCGAGGAGCTGAGGTCGTACCTCATCGAGGTCGTTTCGGAAGTGGGCGGGCACCTCTCCAGCAGCCTCGGGGTGGTGGAGCTGACCGTGGCCCTCCACTACGCCCTCGACACGCCGACAGATCCCCTCGTCTGGGACGTGGGCCACCAGGCCTACATCCACAAGATCCTCACGGGGCGCAGGGAGTCCCTCAGGACCATCCGGCAGTACGGCGGCCTATCGGGCTTCCTCAAGCGGTCCGAGAGCGAGTGCGACGTCTACGGCGCGGGGCACGCCTCCACGGCCCTCTCGGCGGCCTACGGCATGGCCGTGGCCCGGGACCTCCTGGGCAGGAACTGCCGCGTGGCCGCCGTCTTCGGCGACGGCGCCCTCACGGGGGGGCTGTGCTACGAGGCCCTGAACAACTCGGGCGCCGCGCACCACAGGAAGTTCCTGGCCATCCTCAACGACAACCAGATGTCCATCTCCCCCAACGTGGGTGCCGTCCACCGGTACCTCAACAATTTCGTGCAGACACCCCTTTACCAGCGGTTCAGGCGCCGTGTGCGCGAGGGCCTCGAGCGTATCCCGCGGGTGGGCAAGCCCATGACCTTCCTGGCCCGCCGCATCGAGGAAGGGGCCAAGGGGATCATCACCCCCGGGGCTCTCTTCGAGGCGCTGGGGTTCGACTACTACGGCCCCGTGGACGGGCACGACATCAAGGAGCTGGTGAAGACCCTCCGGAACCTGAGAGACCTGGACCACCCCGTCCTCCTGCACGTCATGACGGTGAAGGGCAAGGGCTACGCGCCTGCCGAGGAATCCCCGGAGGGGTACCACGGGGTCAAGCCCTTCTCCCCGGACGAGGGGATCCAGCCGCCCGCCGCCAACGGCCAACCCGCCTTCCAGGACGCCTTCGGGGCATCCCTCCTGCAGCTCGCCAGGCTGGACGACCGGGTCGTGGGCATTACGGCGGCCATGCCCACGGGGACGGGCATACTGCCCTTCGCGGAGGCCTTTCCCTCCCGCTTCTTCGACGTGGGGATCGCCGAGGAGCACGCCACGGTTTTCGCGGCGGGACTGGCGGCCCGGGGGCTCCGGCCCGTTTGCGCCATTTACTCCACGTTTCTGCAACGCGCCTACGACCCCATCGTCCACGACTGCGCCATCCAGCACCTTCCCGTGATGTTCTGCATGGACCGGGCGGGGCTCGCGGGAGAGGACGGCCCGACCCACCACGGCGCCTTCGACCTGGCTTACCTCCGCCACATCCCCGGCATGGTCGTGGCCGCCCCCAAGGATGGCAACGAGCTGCGGAACCTCATGGCCACCGCGCTGAAATACGACGGGGGGCCCTTCGCCATCCGCTACCCCAAGGCCTCCGCGGCCCCCTTCGACAGGGAGGGCCAGCCCGTGGTCCTACCCATGGGCAGCTGGGAGGTGGTGCGCGAGGGCCGTGATGCGGCCGTCCTCGCCGTGGGGCCCATGGTGGGTGTCGCCCTCAAAGCAGCGGAAGCCGCCAAGGAAAAGGGACTCGACGTGGAGGTCGTTAACTGCCGCTTCATCAAGCCCCTGGACGAGGAGTACCTGGCCAAGCGGCTCTCTTCCTTTGCGAAGGTGGTGACGGTGGAGGAGGGTGTCTTGCAGGGCGGCTTCGGTTCCGCCCTCCTCGAATGGAAGGAATCGGCGGGTGTGTCGACGCCGGTCTACCGGCTGGGACTGCCCGACGACTATACTCCCCACGGCCCCAGGGCCCGGCTCCTGCAGGACGTGGGGCTCACCGCCGAGAACGTCGTCCGGACCCTCACGGAGGGGTGGCTCAGACCCGCCCGCTCCGCGGCGCCCGCCTGAGATGCCAGAACCCTTGAGAAACCATAGGAGACCCGTATGCGCTGGACATTCGTGACCGGTTCCCCCGCAGCCGCCAAAGCAGAGGCCCTCGCCGTGGGTGTCTTCGACGACCTGGACTTCGCAGGGCTGATCTCGGCCAAGGCCATCAAGGCCGAGGCCGAGCGGCTCCGATTCAAGGGGGGGACCGGCGAGGCCTTCTTTGCCTTCAACATGGCGGGGAAGCCCCTCAAGCACGTCCTCGTGGTGGGCATGGGCAAGCGGGACGCCTTCCAGCCGGCGGCCATGCGAGGGGCAGCCGCGCTGGCCGTGCGGCGCCTGCGGGACCGGTATGTGACGAACGCGGCCTTTTCATTCCCCTTGGGAGAGGACACGCCGGGGGTCCGCTGGGCCGCCGCCGAGGCCCTGGTGGAGGGCGCCCTCCTGGGCAACGCCCGGTTTACGCGCTACAAGACGGACGAGAAGAACCACTTCGGGGGCCTGGAGTCGGTGCAGATCTTCGTCCCCAAGAAAGAGAAGGACTTGGAGGAGGGGGCCAAGCTCGGGGCCGTGATGGCCGAGGCGACCCTCTTCGCGCGCACCCTCGTGAGCGAACCCTCCAACGTCCTCACCCCCGAGCGCATGGCCGAGGAGGCCAAG
>JAKAJA010000497.1 GCA_021814085.1 Acidobacteriota bacterium
GGTGTGCTTGCCGGAGAAGCAGAGCTTGATGAGGGGCTGGGTAGGCAGGGTGCCCGCCCGGGTGGGGCCGAAGGGCCCTCCCGAATTGGCGTTGTTCACGTCCACCATGCGCCCGCGGTCCATGGGCGCGATGGAGAACCCGCCTCCGAGGTGGGCCACGACCCAGCGGCTGTGGGCGAGGACTTTGCCCGTCCGGGCGCAGGCTTTGCGCGCCGCCGCGTGGAGGTTCAGGGCGTGGAGGAGGGACTGGCGCGGGATCTGGGGAAGCCCCGAGTAGCGGGCCAGGGGGTCCATCTCGTCCACGGCCACGGGATCCACGACGAAGGCGGGGGCGTCGAACCGGCGTCCCACCTCATCGGCGATGAGGCACCCGAGGTTGGAGATGTGCTCGCCCTGATAGCCGGCCCTGGCGTCCTCGAGCATGGCCTCGTTCACGCGCAGGATGCCCGATGCCACGGGGCGGATCAGGCCGCCCCGGCCCACCACCGCGTCGAGTCGCCGGATTTCGTGCCGGGAGAGGAATTCCTCCACGGCGCGGAGCTGGGCGGGGAACTGGTCCATGATGCCCCCGGGAAGCTTCTCCACGGGAACGCTCTCCTCCGCCACGGGGCCGCCCTCCGAGTACAGGGCGAGCTTCGTGCTGGTGGAGCCAGGATTTGCCACAAACACCTGAAATCTCTTGGGCATTGGGGAACTCCCGAGGAAGAATCCTAGCCGCCAGCCCGTGGCCCGGCAAGGCGAAACCTTCATGAGAGCGAACGGTGGGGCATATCGCCCTCACGGCAACGGGTTGGAGCGCCGGCTCGGTGGGATTATACTCTACCTATATTGTTCGGGCGGGCCAGGGAAACGGTCAGGAGGTGGCGCACCATGGACGGGGTGGAGAAGGTCGCCGACGCTCTGATCATCCCCGATCTCCGCCGGAGCATCGCCCGGCTGGCGGGACTCTCGTGGTCCCGGCCCGCCCGCCTCTACAGGCTCGTGCCGCCCGACAGCCTCGCCATGTGGGATATGGACGGGGCGGAAATGCTGCCGGATGCCGTGCAGGGAACGGTTGGCCGCCCGGCCTCGGGTGGCGCCCCCTTTTCCCCATCAGACGAGGTGATTCCGCTGGAGCTGGACCCGGCCACCTTGTGGGGTTACTGGGTCCTGGCCAAGGAGGACGCCCTCTCCGCGAGGAAGCATCTCCCCGAACTGATGGGACTGATCCAGCGCCTGGACGCTCTCGAGGTCACCAGCCGTCTGGAGGAGACCAACGCCGACCTGCAGAAGGTCCTCGATCTCGGGGGAGAGTTGTCCCGATGTAAGGGACCGGGGGAGGTGGTGGCTGCCCTCCACCGCGCCACCTGGCAAATCTTTGCCGCCGAGACCACCCACCTGGTGATCATGGGGCTCAAGGGCAGCCGTTGGTACAACGTCTCCCGCGGGGTGGCGGATTCTGGCGAGACCGCCGCGCAAGAATGGCTGGAGGCCTTTCCCGGGACCCAATCCCGCTGGCGGGAAGGTGACGCGCCCGCCGCCATGCTCCGTTTCCTCGGGGACGACCGCGGGGCGGGCATGGCCACGCGGGTCGGAGTTCCGGCCCATCCGCAGGGCATCCTGGTCGTGGCGCGGAAGGCGGAGCCCTTCACGGAGCGGAGCCAGGAGATTCTGGCACGCATGGCGGACTTCGTATTCGCCAGCCTCCTGAAATGGGAGAGGGCCTCGGGCGGCGGCGCCAAGGCATTCCAGAACCCCGACCTCTTGGTCGTGCTGGCCCAGGAGAAGGAGCGCCTCGAGTACATCATGCGGAGCATCCCCGTGGGCATGCTCCTGACCGACGCCCAGGGGGTCATCGCCCTGGCCAACGACACGGCGGGACACGCCCTGGGGCTCACCGACGTGGAGCTCCGCGAGAAGAAGATCTTCAGCTCCCGCCAGGCGGGACGCACCCTCAGGGGCCTCATCGAGAAAACACAGGCGGAGGGCAAGGCCGTCTCGACCCCCTACGAGATGGAAGGCCGCTGGTTCCAGATCGAGGTCATCCCGTGGCCGGGCGGGGCCCAATTCCTGGTGGTCACCCAGGACGTGCACGACTGGCACCAGCTCAACAGGCTCAAGGAGGACCTCATCTCCATCATTTCCCACGAGGTCAAGAACCCGCTCACGGCCGTCATCAACGCGGCCCACCTCCTGGCCTCTGGCCGCGCGGGGCCCATGAACGATTCCCAGGAGAGGGTCGCGGCCCTCATCCAGGAGAACAGCCAGCAGATCAAGAGTCTTCTGGACGACGTGGTCCGCCTCAGCCGCGTCTACCACGTCAACGTGAAGCACGAACCCGTGGGCCTCACCGCCATGGTCCAGGCGGTCCACGACCGGTCATCCTCCACGGTGAAGGGGAAGCTCATCAGCTGGACCGAGAGCCTGGAGGATCTCACCGTGGGCGCGGACGTCTCCATGCTCGACAACCTCCTCCAGAACCTCATCGGCAACGCCATCAAGTACACGGGCATCGGGGGGCACGTGGGCGTGAGGCTGTGGGGGGACGCCGACTTGGCCAGGTTGAGGGTCATGGACGACGGCCCGGGCATCCCCGCGGAGGAACAGCAGCGCCTCTTTCAGCCCTTC
>JAKAJA010000498.1 GCA_021814085.1 Acidobacteriota bacterium
GATCTTTAGGACCTCGTCCCTTCAAGGAATGCCCTCAGGTGACGGCTCCGGGAGGGGAGCTTGCGGAGGGCCTTGGCCTCGATCTGCCGGATGCGCTCGCGGGTCACGGCGAAGGCTCGGCCCACTTCCTCGAGGGTGTGTTCCGTATCGTAGCCGAGGCCGAAGCGCATGCGGATGACCCGCGCCTCCCTCTCGGGGAGCTCGTCCAGGAGGTCGGCCACGTGGTCCCGCCGGTCCTCGGAGATGACGTGGTCGATGGGCGAGGGGATGTCCTGGTCCTCGATGAAGTCCCCCAGGTGGCTGTCTTCCTCCTCGCCGATGGGCGTCTCCAGGGAGATGGGCTCCTGGGCGATCTTGAGGATTTTCCGGACTTTGGGCACGGTGATGCCCATGCGCTCGGCCACCTCCTCGGGGGTGGGCTCGCGGCCGATCTCCTGGACCAGGGTGCGCATGGTCTTGAAGAGCTTGTTGATGGTCTCGATCATGTGGACCGGGATGCGGATGGTGCGGGCCTGGTCCGCGATGGCCCGGGTGATGGCCTGGCGGATCCACCACGTGGCGTAGGTCGAGAACTTGTAGCCGCGACGGTACTCGAACTTCTCCACGGCCTTCATGAGGCCGATGTTCCCCTCCTGGATCAGGTCCAGGAACTGCAGGCCCCGGTTCGTATACTTCTTGGCGATGGAGACCACGAGGCGGAGGTTGGCGCGGACCAGGTCGCTCTTGGCTTTCTCCATGTCCTCCTCGCCCTTGGCGATGAGGGTGGCGATGTGTTTGACCTCCACGAGGGGCGAACCCATGTGCGTTTCGATCTCCTCCAGCCGCGTCTTCACTTCGGCCATGCGGAGGGAGAGCTGCTTCCTCTGCGGCTTGCTGACGATCTTCTGGTGGCGGGCCTTGAGGCGCTTGTAGGTCCCTTCCAGGGCGTGGATCTCCTGGTTGGACCGCTTGAAGGAGCTCATCATCTCGTTGATGAAGCGGGTGTTCAGCTCCAGGCCGCGGATCTTCTGGGTGAGCTCGACGTAGATCCGGCTCAGGGCCCAGCGGAGCTCCCGGACCTTCTTGGCCTTGGGGTTCTGGAAGCGCAGGATCCGCTTGGACAGGTACTGGACTTCCTTCTGGATGGCCGCGATGCGGTCGATGATCTCGATCTGCTCCTCGAGCCTCTGGGCGAGGGCTTCGTCATCGTCCAGGTCGTCGTAGAAGGCGAAGTATTGCTTGGCCGACTCGGGGTCTTCCTTGATCTCGTCGCCGATGTCCAGGATCATCTGGGCCGCGTAGCGGGACCGACTCAGGGCCTTGATCATGACCTTGCGACCGCGCTCGATGGCCTTGGCGATGCGGACTTCGCCCTCGCGGTTCAGGAGGGGGGTCTGCCCCATCTCGCGGAGGTACATCTTCACCGGGTCGTTGGTCCGCTCCAGATCGGGGTCGTATTCGAGGAGCGACTCCGGGGCGTGGGGCTTGGCGAGGACGGGGATTTCCTCCACGACCCGCTTCTCGGAGATGTCGATGCCTTCGTCGTCCAGGAGCTGGAAGAGGAAGTCCATGTCCTCGGTGGAGCTGAACTCCGGCGGGAGCATCTCGTTGATCTCGTCGTAGTTCACGTAGCCCTTGCTGCGTGCGTAGGCCACGATTTCCCTGAAATCTTCCAGTCTCTCGTCCATTGCGGTGGTCTCTCCTGGGATTCCTTCGTTTCTCTTCAAGGCCGGCTCAGGGCCTGGATCTGCTCGAGCACGGCCATCTTCTCGCGATTCAGTATCTGGACGAGCCCCAGGTCGCCCTGGCGGCTCGCCTCCCTGATCTGCTGCTGCAGGCGGCGTTCTCGCCCGCGCAGCAGCGCATCGACGATCCGGGCCGAGGCCTCCTCCAGGTCCGCCTCCGAGGGCACCTCGTGGCAGCTGTTCTGTATGAAGGCCAGGAGGGCCGTCTGCTCGGGCCCATCGGCCGCTTCGCCAGCCATGAGCGACCTGAGCAGGGCCGCCGTCTTCAGCTCCCTCAGGGCGTCCTCCGGCAGGTCCCCCACGAGTTCCCGGGCGCGGGAACTGAACCCGGGGGCCATGAGGCCCTTCACGAGCAGCTGCTCGTCCACGGCCACGTCGAACCGGGGTGCCGCCGGCTCCCCGTGAGAGCCCTTGTCCCCAGCCGCGGCCTTGGCGAGGCGCCCCAGGACGAGGCCCAGGTCGAGGCCCGCCCGACCGGACACCTCCTTGGCGTACTCCTGGCGCTCGATGGGATCGGCGACGGCCGTCAGATACGGTAGCACGTCCTCCAGGAAGGCCACCTTGCCCTCCACGCCCCCTTTTGCCAGGGCTCCCTTCGACTGGTCTACGAGAAAATCGAAGAAGGGTTTGGCCTCGTCCACTAGGCGGACGTAGGCCTCCTTGCCATTCTTCCGAATGAACTCGTCGGGGTCCTTCCCGTCGGGCACGGAGATGATCCTGATCCGCATGCCCTCGCCCAGGAGGACCTGAAGGGCTCGCCGCGCCGCCGCGATGCCCGCCGCGTCGCGATCGAAGTTGAGCACCGCCTCCTTCGCGTAGCGCTTGACCAGGCGCACCTGACCCTCGGCGAGGGCCGTCCCGAGCGTCGCGGCGGCATTCG
>JAKAJA010000499.1 GCA_021814085.1 Acidobacteriota bacterium
CCCCTGTGGGAGCGATCGCCCGATCGCGATGCGCGGATGGCGCATCTCCGCGCTCCACCCGCGGCCCTGCCTCGCCGGTCATCCTGAAGGCCCCTTCGAAGTTTTGCCCCTGAAGGATCTCAATCGCGCGAGCAGGCACCCACGGCGCCCGCGCCGCCCCTCCATCCGCTCGCTCCCGCTCCACCTCCGAGCCCCTTCCCGGCGGGCGGCCGTTCATCCGCACCGGCCCTCGAAACTTCATCTTCGCCTCATGTCCGACCTCCCACACTGATCGCGGTTGGCGCCAGCGGGCGCCCGCGTGGCGGGCGACCCCCGATGGCGGCCCCGAGCCAGGCAAGGGGCGGGCCCGCTCGGGCCAAGTGAGAAAGGAGGCGACGGGATGAGCACCGCGCAACGCCTGACACACCATCTCTACTGCACCTACCTCTGTTTGAAGCGCGAGACGGGCCTGCTCATGGGAACGGAGAAGCGGGAGCCATTTCAGGGGGACGGCCTGCCCCTGCCGTCCGCGGCACTGCGATACCGGGTGCACGGTTCCGTGCGCCCGGAGGGGTTTCTGCGGGTGGGACGCGCCTGCGCCCGCGACATCGAGACAATCTTGAGGCGCCACGGCATGCAACTCTCGCGCTTCGGCGCCGTCCTCGATTTCGGGTGCGGCTGCGGCCGGGTGCTTCGCTTCTTCAAGGATCTGCCGTCATCTTGCCACCTGTATGGAACCGACATCGATGAGCAAGCCATCCGGTGGTGCCGGCGCCATCTGCCGATGGCCCGATGGTCCGTCAACCCCGACCTCCCGCCCACCGGATACGCCGAGGGCTTCTTCGACTTCGTCTTCGCCCTTTCCGTCTTCACGCACCTCGACGAGTCATTTCAGGACGATTGGCTGACGGAGTTCCGGCGCATCCTCAAACCCGGTGGCGTGGCCCTGATCACCCTCCACGGAGAAGCGTTCCTGAACCGGCTCTCTCCCGAGGGGCGGCGGGCGGCCGATGAGAAGGGCCTCATGACGGCGGTCGGCCAGACCGGGGCCCGCAAGCTCGACGGACTGCCCGACTACTACCAGACCACCTACCACCGGCGGTCTTACGTCCTGGAACGCTGGGGCAGGCACTTCAGGATCCTCGGCTACGAAGAGAGGGCTGTGAACGAGCAGCAGGATGCCGTTTTGCTCGGGAAGGAGGCGTGAGCATGCGAAATTGCACAAGCCAGGCTCCCGCCACACCGAGACATCTTTGCCTTATTGTTCGTTCCCCGCACGGGTTGCAGATAGGTGCCGAAGCGGATTCTCTGCGCAAGGAGAGCTGTTCATGAAGGTGGCCGCTCATGGTCAGACAGACACGGGAACCGAGCTGAAAGACTGTTTCTTCTACCACACGATGGAAATTCCCGCCTATGGCGTCGTTCCCGGTCTGTGGGACCTGCGCGGGGGAACAGCCGACTACCTGGGGCGGGTGAATTTTTCGGGGAAGCGGGTACTGGAATTCGGTCCCGCAAACGGATTCCTCACTTTCGAGATGGAGGCCCTCGGGGCGAACATCGTCTGTTGCGAGCTTTCCGAAGACCAGCCTTGGGATGTGGTCCCGTATGCCGGCATCGACGTACAGAGGGAACTGGCCGCCAGGCGAGAACACCTTCGCAGGCTCAACAACGCCTTCTGGCTCGCGCATGAACTTCTGGATTCGGAGGCCACGGTCATCTATAGCCGGGCATACGATTTTCCCAGCGATGTCGGACCCTTCGACATCGCTCTCTTCGGCAGCATCCTCCTGCATCTCAGGGATCCCTTCCTCGCCCTCCAGCGCGGCCTCGCGGTCACTACGGAAACGGTCATCGTCACGGACATGAGGACGCGCTATGATTTGCGGTTTGCACAAGCCCTGAAGGGCCTCCTTCCGAGAAAGCTGCGCCGTCCTGGGATGCATTTCATTCCTGATTACGGGACCGGTTTCCCGAGGGACACTTGGTGGCGGCTGAACCCCGAGATTGTGGTACAGTTTCTCGGAATCCTGGGCTTCGAAGAAACAACAGTCACCTGTCACACCCAACTGTTCAAGGGGCGCAGGCTCCCACTCTTCACGGTGGTGGGCAGGAGAACGAAGGGCCTGCCAACGGGGGAGATACGCGCCTCATGCGAGCCTTGATCGTGGAGGACGAAATTCGGCTGGCGCGGAACTTGAAGCGCGCGCTTGAGACGCTGCCGACCTTCGCGGCGGACGTGCTGGGGGACGGAGAGCGGGCCATCAACGGCCAGCAGGACGCGGTGGTGCTGAAGAAATTCCAGGACCGATACCATGAAGAGTGCGCGCTGTCCCGCAGCGAAGAACAGTGAAGCTCGCTCCCGTGTGGAGGAGGTACCGATGAAGAAAGCGTCACTTGCCATTCTCTTCTTGACCGTCTCTTTCGGACTGTTTGCCCAAGCACAGCGGATGTACATCGCCATTCTCCCCGGCTGGCAGTTCAATACGCCGACCAAGACGTTGCAGTGGGAGTTCGGGATGCCGGTGAACTCCATTCGATTGAGAGGCAATTTCCAGGGCAGCATCGACTTCGGCTGGACCTTCAACGATCACCTGGGCCTACACGCGGCCTACCTGTAC
>JAKAJA010000500.1 GCA_021814085.1 Acidobacteriota bacterium
CGCTTTCACTCCCTGCCGCCCCCACGGCGGTCCTCGTGGATACCAGCCGCTCCGTCCCTCCCGCCCAGTTCGAGGCGCTCAAGGGACAGATCGGGGCCATGCTGCCCGATCTCCTCGCGAAGGGTCCCGTGGCCATCTACGCCTTTAACGACACGCCCGAGAAGGTGGTGGACTTCACCTCCGATGCCGGGGCGCTGGACGCGGGGGTGAAGAAACTCGCCCAGGGAGGCCGCTTCACGCTCCTCTACGACTGCCTCTTCAGCGCCGAGAAGGACCTGGCCGCGAAGGACGAGCCGGGGGTCATCCTCCTCTTCACCGACGGCAGGGACGAGAACTCGGCCGTCACCCTCGAGGACTTCGCCTCCCGGGCCTCAGAGGCCCACGTGGCGGTGGTCACCGCCGGTATGGGAGCCTCTGACGAGAAGACCCTCAGGCGCCTCGCCGTCCTCACGGGAGGGCGCTACGCCGGCCTCACGGGTAGCACCTCCGGTCCCGTCGCCCAGGCGTGGCGCGATACGGTGGCGGCCCTCCCGCCGCCGCCGCCCCCCCCCAAACCGGCGCCCGTGGCCGAGCCGCCCAAGCCTGTCGCGCCGCCACCTCCTCCATCGGTGGGCCGTTCGGGGCTCCTGCTCCTCATCGGCCTGTTGGCGGTGGGGTTCGCGGTGATCGTGGGCGTCCTCTTCCTCCTCCTCAAGCGGACCAAGCCCCCGGAGGAGAGGGTGTGTGAGCAGTGCGGCCGAACGCTGAACCTATGGGAGAACGATTGCCCCCACTGCCTGGCTCAGAAGCTGGCCATCACCAAACCGGGCACCGAATCCACGACCCCCGCGGCCGTGGCCATTCCCGAGATCGACCCCGCGCTGCTGCAGAAGGGCCCCTCCTCGGAATCCCTCGAGCACACCATGGTCCTCGACGAGGTGCCGGTGCTGGTCCTCCACCGGGTGAACAACCCGCCGCGCCTGTTCCAGTTGCCCCACGACCAGGTCGTCTCCGTGGGCCGTGACAAGGTCAACACTCTGTCCGTGGCGGACCAGACCCTCTCGGCCCAGCATTTCCGCATCGTGCCCAAGGAGGGGAGGTTCTACCTCGTGGACCTCCAGTCCACCAACGGCACCCTTCTCGACGGCATGCGGATTTCACTCGCCGAGCTGAAGGGCGGCTCCGTCATCCACGCGGGGCAGTGCGATTTCACTTTCCGCCTGGACCAGAAGAAGCTCAACTGATACGAAAGGGGCCAAAGATAACACTGAACCGCTAAGGCCGCCAAGAAGGCTAAGAATCAATTCTCTTCTTCTATTACAAATTTCTAACCTTAGCGATCTTCGCGTCTTTGCGGTTCATTGTGTTCTCTCTTCTGATTGACCCTCCGGCCGCGGTTAGCGTCTCGCGTCTCGCCCAATGCACCTTGCCGTTCCGGGCCAAATCCTCTATAATCAACGGCTTTAGCGAGGAGCGCCCATGATGACTCAACCGACCATCCGCGAACTGACACAGCACGAAGGCCAGAAGGTCACCCTGAACGGATGGGTCTACAACAAGCGGTCGTCGGGCAAGGTGCGCTTCCTCATCCTCCGCGATGGAACCGGCTACCTGCAGTGCGTGGGGTTCATCAAGGACGTCACCCCGGAGGTCTTCGAGCTTCTGGACAAGGTGAGCCTGGAATCCTCCGTGACCGTGGAAGGCACGGTGAGGCTTGACGAGCGCGCCCCCGGCGGGGTGGAGCTCTCCCTGGGCACCGTGACACTCCACCACATGTCGGACGAGTACCCCATCGGCAAGAAGGACCACGGGACGGCCTTCCTCATGGAAAACCGCCACCTGTGGCTGCGCTCTTCCCGCCAGGTGGCCATCCTCCGCACTCGCTCCGAGATCGAGCAGTCCTTCCGCGACTACTTCTACACCAACGGGTTCACCCTCATCGACAGCCCCATCCTCACCCCCGCGGCCTGCGAGGGGACGACGACCCTTTTCGAGACGGAGTACTTCGGGGAGAAGGCCTACCTGAGCCAGTCGGGCCAGCTCTACCTCGAGCCCGCCTGCATGGCGCTGGGCAAGGTCTACTGCTTCGGTCCAACCTTCCGCGCGGAGAAGAGCAAGACCCGGCGGCACCTGACGGAGTTCTGGATGCTCGAACCCGAGGTGGCCTTCGCCGGGCTGGACGACGTCATGGCCCTCGCCGAGGACTTCCTTGTGTACGTGGTGAGCCGCATCCTGGACCGCTGCAAGGAGGAGCTGAAGGTCATCGAGCGGGATACGGGCAACCTTGAGAACGTGCGCAAGCCCTTCCCGCGGGTCCAGTACAAGGCCGCCGTCGATCAGCTCCACACCCTCGGGAGCGACATCGCCTACGGCGACGACTTCGGCGCGGACGACGAGACGGTCCTCACCCAGCAGTACGACCGGCCCATCATGGTCCACCGCTATCCGAGCGCCGTGAAGGCCTTCTACATGGAGCCCGATCCCGTCGACCCCAGCCTCGCCCTCTGCGTGGACGTGTTGGCGCCTGAAGGGTACGGCGAGATCGTCGGCGGCTCCGAGCGCATCCATGATCACGACCTGCTCCTGCGGCGCATCAACGAGCACGGCCTGCCGCAG